>JAILGO010000154.1 GCA_024696725.1 Eubacterium sp.
TAATGCAAATTGTGAAATATCTCGCTGTGCTCAATATGAAATAAAATTAATCCACATACGACGCAGGAGTATTTCATTGCTAAGCAATTTCATATTCCGAAGGAATATTTCTTTAATCCGCAAGGATTAATTTAATTGGGAGAACCTTCTTTACGAAGGTTCTCCCACTGCGGTGCCGTTTTTATCATATCAATTTTATCCATTGAACCCAGACTCCGAATACCTCTCTTGTAAAGAAGGTCGGCTTTGCAAATTTTGTTGACGCCGAAGGAACTGCGCTCGCGTTTAGTCCGTTTTTTTTACAGATAAGCGAGGCGCGGTATTCGTGATAATCGCTCGTTGCTACCGCAACGTCGGTTGAAAGTCCGTTATCATTTATTATTTCAAGCGCGTTTGAAATATTTGTGTCGGTGTTCGTCGATTTATCCTCAATAAAAATCCTGTCGCCGTCAATTCCTGCTTCGGTCAGTAAGTTATAAATGCACTGTCCCTCGCTTAAATCCTCGTCGGCTCCCTGACCGCCCGTAGCTATTGCCACCGCGTCGGGATGCTCCTTAAGATATTCCGCCGCTGCGCTGCATCTCGCTTTGAGCGTCATACTCGGTACGCTGCCTCTTATCTGACAGCCGAGAATCAGTATTACGCTCTGATTGTCCGCCGTGTAGTGAGAATGGCTTATTATCTGACCGAGCGTTACGAAGAACAGGGAGGTGAACGCTATAACGGCAACTCCGATTATGGAAACGAAAGCTCTGCCGCCCGTGCTTTCCCATAAATGCTTTATCGCTTCGCCGAGCTTGTTCCAAAATATACTAATCAGAATAAGTATACCGCCGACGCCGATACCGAAAACGTTTCCTGCGTTAAGCACTCTCAACGATACAAACGGCGCAATGAAATATCTTATCAGTACAAGCCCGCATAGCGAGATTAATATCCTTATTAATAAAATCAGAACTGTGCTGATGTCCTTCATTTCGTTTCCTTTCGCTAAAAAATAGAATCGGCTTTCGGCCGACCATTAACATTATATCATATAAATATTCATAAAACAATACTTTTATTAAAACTGTTTTCGGGTTATAATAAGCTTAGGAAAGTTTTTCCTATTTTACCATATAGGAGGTAATATTTATGATTAACATTACTGCAAGAGGCTTTGAATTAAAGCAGGGCGCAAAGGACGGAATCGAAAAGGAGCTTAAGAGAATAGAAAAAATGCTCCCCGAAAACGCAACCTTTGACGTAACCTTAAAAAAAGAGAAGGAGGGCTACAGCTGCGATATTACGGTTAAGCATTTCGGCTCGTTTATCAGAGGCGAAGCGTTTGAGTCTAAAATTGAGCCTGTAATCGATGCGGCGGTTGACGACCTTAAAAGAAAGCTGCGTAAGCTTAAAACGCTGTTTGTAGATAAAAAGCGCAAGGGCGGACTTGACGAGCTTGCCGAAGCATTTGAGGAGCTTGAGGTCGACGACGATTTCTCAATGGACGATTTTGACGAGGTATATTATTCCTCTGTTGATATTAAGAGAACGAAAACCATTACGCCTAATATGATGACGGACGACGAAGCGGCGGTACAAATGGAGATGCTCGGCCACTCGTTCTTCGTATATCTCGGCGTAGACGGAGAAACAAAAATAATTTATAAGAGAAAGAGCGGCTACGGCGTTCTTATATGTGAATAAAATATTTTTTCGGGAGGGCGTTTACGCCCTCTCTTTTTTCTGGAATCCGTAAATCGCCGCGCTTGAAAATATATACTTTATTGCTCTGACGAATTCATATTTCAAAGGATTTCCCCCTTGACACGCTTTTAAACTTGTGATAACTTACTTATTAGCATTTTATACCGAAAGGCTGTGAAAATATGAATTATAAAACTAAGGACAGACGAATTCCCGTATCGCTTATTACAGGTTATCTCGGTGCGGGTAAAACTACGGTATTGAACCACGTTCTCGCTAATCAGGAGGGCTATAAGGTAGCCGTTATAGTTAACGATATCGGCGAGGTTAATATTGACGCTTCCCTTATCGCCAAGGGCGGCAACGTAACCCAGAAGGATGAAAACCTCGTTCCTCTTCAGAACGGCTGTATCTGCTGCACTCTCAAGGTTGATTTGATGAATCAGATTATCGAGCTTGCAAAGTCAAAGAAGTTCGATTATATTCTTATTGAAGCGTCGGGTATCTGCGAGCCCGGTCCGATTGCGGGCTCAATCTGTATGCTCGACGGTACGGACAGACAGGCGAAAATCCCCGCCGTTGCCTATCTCGATAACGTTACAACCGTTGTTGATGCAAAGCGTATGGCTGACGAGTTCGGCTCGGGCGCTTCGCTTCTTAACGACGACCTCGACGAGGAGGATATCGAAAACCTTCTTATTCAGCAGATTGAATACTGTACGACAATAATTCTCAATAAGGTAGACGCCGTAACGGAAAAGGAAAAGGCGGACGTTATCGAGGTTATAAAGGCGCTTCAGCCCGAGGCTAAGATAATTGAAACTACCTACGGCAAGGTTGACGTTAAAGAGGTTCTTTCTACCGGACGCTTTGACTATGAGAAGATTCTTAACAGTGCAGGTTGGGTTCAGGCTATGGAGCTTGAGGGCGAGAATTCCGAAACTATTGAGGAAAACCACGACCATCATCACGAGGAAGAACACGACCACCACGACCACGACGAGCACGAGCATCATCACCACGACGATGACGACGACCACGATGAGCACGAGCATCATCACGGCGGACATCACCATCACCACCATCATCACGACGAGGGTGAGGCAGAGGAGTACGGAATCTCTACCTTTGTCTATCAGAACGTGCTTCCGTTCTCAAAAACAAAGTTTGAGGATTATATTTCCGATAATTTCCCGAAGGAAGTTATAAGAGCGAAGGGACTTTTCTGGATTGCCGAGGACCCCGATACCGCTTATATCTTCGAGCAGAGCGGTAAACAGAAATCAGCTATGGACGACGGTCCGTGGATTGCTGCGTTCCCGCCCGCAGAGAGAAAACAGATTCTTGACCTTAATCCCGATATCGCAGCTTCGTGGCATCCGCTTTACGGCGACAGAATGAATAAGCTCGTGTTTATCGGAAGAAATATGCCGAAAGAGGAGATTATTAAAGCCCTCGACGCCTGTATCTCCGACGATGTAAAATAAATAACAAACGGCTCCCTTTATCGGGGAGCCGTTAGCTTTTGTAACGCTTGACTGTATCAGCCGTAAATGGTATAATGATTTTACAAAAGTGCAAAGGAGTAATATTATGAAAAAGGCATTATCCCTTGTATTATCGCTTGTAATGTTAGCGTCCGTGCTCGGTGCCTTCCCGTTTTCTGCCCTTGCGGACGAAATCCCCGCGCCTACGGGATTAAAGTGTACGGGCTTTTCGGAATCGGGCAGCGCCGATTTTGAATGGAACGAGGTTAAGTTCCCTCCGCTTCCCGAAAGCGTACCTCTTACCGCCTATGACCCCGAAGCGGGCTACACCTTTTACTGGAGCACCGACGGCGAAAACTGGGAATATGAAGAAAGAACAAACAACTTTATCTGGCTTGACGGTTTTACGGCGGGCAACACCTATTACGTAAAAGTCCGCGCGTGGATAAGAACGTGGAGCCGCGTAAACACGATTCACGCAAGCTACAATTACAGCGAATACAGCAAAACCCTGAAATTCGTTCCAAAGCTTGAAAACACTATGAACGCATTTGGCAAAAAAGCGTTCGTTCAGCGCGCAAAGCTTAAAAAAAAGAACCAGACCGTAAAGCGTGTTGAAGCGTTTTACATCGAAAATGCCCAAGGCAAGCTCAGCTTTAAAAAGACAAAGGGCAACAAAAAAATCACCGTTGCAAAGAACGGCAAAATAACGGTTAAAAAGGGCTTGAAAAAGGGCACCTACACAATCAAGGTAACAATCAAAGCAGCGGGTAATGCAACTTACAAAGCCGCAACTCAAAAGGTAACGGTAAAAATCAAAGTGATGTAACAAAAAGCGGGTCAAACGCCCGCTTTTTATTCTTTCACGCAGTAAAAATTACTTTCCCACGCGGGAATGTATTTTGAGTGTCTGAAATATATTTTATATCCGCCGTCGAGCTCGTTGATTTTAAGCGGCAGCGTAAATAAATCCTCGTTTCTGTGGTAAGCGCATAGATACAGCTTAGGGCTGTATTTTTTTATCGTTCTTTCGAGTCCGCAAAGTGCCTTTAGCTCGCTGCCCTCAATGTCCATTTTTATAAAGGTAGGCGCGAGCTCGAGACTGTCAACGTCAATAACCTCAACGCTTACGCCTTCGCCCGAAAGACGTGAATTTCTTCCTGCCTTTTTGGAGAAAATAAGAGTATCCTTTTTATCCCACGCGCCCATATTAAGACACGAAATGTTAAACATCTCCTCCGTGTTTTTTAAAAGCTTTTTAAAATTCTTTTCGTCGGGCTCAAGAGCTGTTATATAATCGTAGCTCCCGCCGGCAGCGCTTAAAAACTCCCGGATTGTATCGCCGTCGTAAGCGCCTAAATCAATTATATTCTCATTATCCGTCAGCCTGAGAATATCGCGGTAAACCTCGCTTTTATCACAGAACGACGATAAAAGATAATCAAGCCTTCCGCTTACCTTGAAATTGAGAATATCAAGATAAACCCTTTTGCTCTCTTCGTCAGCAAGCAGTGAGTAAACTCTGTCGAACTTTTCCTCGTTTTCCTTAATGAATTCACGGCTGAAAAGTCCTCCGCCCGCAACGGGAACGTCGGGTGCAAATACCGTGTGCTCAGCGTTGATTCCCTTAATTCTGTTTATTACTTCGTCAAGATGCGTCGCAAAGCAGAGAACGACGTTGAAGTCGTCGTATTTTTCACAGATTTCGCTGTATTTAAGAACCTTGAATCCCCTGAAAAAATGACCTCTTACGAATTCGTCGGATGCAAAAATATCGCTTATTTCAACTCCGTAAAGTGAGAGCGTGTCCATTATCTTTTCCGCTCCGAGTCCCATTCCGTAAAGGACGACGGGCTTTTTATCATTTTTAAGAACGTCCCACACGTTCCTTTCTTTAATAAGCTCAAGCATATTATCACCTTGGCTATTATATCATATTTTAATACACTTTACAAATAAACTGAAATATTATATAATAATAAATTGAAATATTGTAATTTATGGAGGGAACGCCTTTATGGCAGGTGGTCTGAAACGATTATTTAAAAGAGAAAGCTCAACCGAGGAGGAAATCAAGCAATTAGTTGACGAGGACGAGGGCGAGCTTGCCGTATCTCAGCGTGAAATGATAAATAATATCTTCGAGTTCGACGATTTGAACGCAGGGGATATTATGACTCACAGAACGGATATAGTGTCCGTTGAGGATACCGATACCCTTTACGATGTCGCAAAAGCAGCGATTGATGAGGGCTGTTCGAGAATACCCGTATATCACGAGGACCTTGATAACGTTCTCGGTATAATCTATGTCAAGGACCTGCTCAAGTTTGTCGGAACGGAGATTTCCAAGGACGAAAAACTTACCGACTATATCCGTGAGCCTCTTTTCGTTCCCGAAACAATTCCTATCGGTAAGCTGTTCGCCCGTATGACCGAAACGCGTATTCAGCTTGCTATCGTAGTAGACGAGTACGGCGGAACCGCGGGACTTGTAACTCTTGAGGATATACTCGAGGAGCTTGTCGGTGAAATCGAGGACGAGTACGACGACGAGGAGCAGAGCATCCGAAAGCTCGACGATAAAACGTATATTATCGAGGGTATATGCGATATAGAGGACGTGGAAAAGGCGCTTTCTATCGAATTTCCCGACGGTGATTACGATACTCTCGCAGGCTTCGTTATAAGCCTTCTCGGCTTCGTTCCGAGCGAGGACAGCGTAGAAAAAAGCGTCGAATACGGCGGAGTGCGCTTTACCGTTATGAGAGTTGAGGACAGAAGAATCGAAGAAATAAAGGCGGAAATCTCTGCCGAAAATAAGGAAGATTAATGACAGAACAGATAGTAACGCTTGAAGCAACGGAGCAGGCGGTATCGCTTTTCGGCTCCTTTGACGAAAATATAAGAATGGTTGAAAGAGAGTTTTCCGTATCAATCGTTTCGCGCGGCTCTGATTTAAAAATTATGGGTGAGGCTGAAAACGTTGATAAGGCAAAAAGAGCGGTGAACTCTCTTCTTGTCTATGTTACGAGAGAAGAACCGCTGACGGAACAGAACGTCCGTTACGTTCTTTCGCTTGTTAACGAGGGCAACGAGGACAAGCTCTCCTCAATGCCGACGGGCAGTATCTGTATTACCGCTAAGGGTAAGCCGATTAAGCCTAAAACCCTCGGTCAGAGAAAGTATACCGAAGCTATTAAAAATAATACCGTAACCTTCGGTATAGGTCCCGCGGGTACGGGTAAAACCTATCTCGCCGTCGCTATGGCGGTAACGGCTTTCCGCGCTAAAGAGGTTAACCGTATTATCCTTACCCGTCCTGCCGTTGAAGCCGGGGAAAAGCTCGGCTTTCTTCCGGGCGACCTTCAGAGTAAGGTCGACCCGTATTTAAGACCGCTTTACGACGCTCTTTTCGATATGCTCGGCGCCGATAACTTTCAGCGCTATCAGGAGCGCGGCGCGATAGAGGTTGCGCCTCTTGCCTATATGCGCGGAAGAACGCTCGACGACAGCTTTATAATTCTTGACGAGGCGCAGAATACGACCCCCGAACAAATGAAAATGTTTTTAACCCGTCTCGGCTTTAATTCGAAAATGGTCGTAACGGGCGACATAACCCAGATTGACCTTCCCGACGGTAAAAAATCAGGTCTTAAAACGGTAATGAATATTCTTAAGAATATAGAGGGTATTGAAATAGTACGCTTTAATCAGAAGGACGTTGTCCGCCACAGACTCGTCCAGGATATAATCAACGCGTACGAAAAGTACGACGAGGAAAAAAGAAAAAACGGAGGAAATAAGAAATGACCCGGGTAAAAGTAGTTATTTCCGACACACAAAAGGCGGCTAAGCTTCCCTCGGGAATAAGAATGCTTGTGCGCCGATGCTGCCACGCCGTTCTTGAAGAGGAGGGCTTTGAGGGCTTAGCCGAGGTATCTGTAAGCTTTGTCGATAACGAGCGTATCCATGAGCTGAATCTTCAGCACAGGAATATAGACCGTGAGACCGACGTGCTCTCTTTCCCGCTCGGTGAAAACGGCGTATACGATATTAATCACGATACTGGCGCAAAGCTTCTCGGCGACATCGTTATATCCGTACCTAAGGCTATGGAGCAGGCTGAGGAATATAATCATTCTCTTGAAAGGGAAATCGGCTTTTTAACCGTTCACTCTATGCTTCACCTTCTCGGATATGACCACGAATGCGGCGGTATCGAGGAGGTCCACATGCGTGAAAGGGAAGAGACCGTATTAACAAAAATCGGTCTTAAGCGCGATAACTCTTACTATATGGAAGAGGAATAATATGACAAAAAATGCTTTTATCGCTATAGTCGGCTGTCCCAACGTCGGCAAGTCGTCTATACTTAATCAGCTTCTCGGTCAGAAAATTGCAATAGTTTCCTCAAAACCGCAGACAACGCGTACAAAGATTATGGGCGTGCTGACCGAGGGCGAAATACAGCTCGTTTTTACCGATACTCCGGGCTATCATAAGCCGCATAATAAGCTCGGTGAAAAAATGAATAAGGCAGTCGGCGACAGCCTCGGCGGAATTGACGGCTGCCTTTTTGTCGTTGAGGCGAAGGGCGAAATCAAAAAGGGCGAGCGCGAGCTGCTTGAAAAATTCGGAAAGCTCGGCGTGCCTGTTATTCTTGCTATTAATAAGATTGATATGCTGAGCGATAAGAAGGAGCTTCTCGAGCGTATTGTTCAGCTCAGCGGTCTTTATGATTTTTATGCAGTTGTACCCGTTTGCGCCGCAACGGGAGAGCATATTGACGAATTAAAGGACGAGATGATAAAGCTCGGCGTTGAGGGACCTCACTTTTTCCCCGACGATACTCTTACCGACCAGCCTGAAAGAGTGCTCGCGGCGGAAATTATCCGTGAAAAGATACTTCGCCTTATGGATAAGGAAATCCCTCACGGTATAGCTGTTTCGATAGAAAAAATGCGCGAAAGGGATAACGCCGATATACTTGATATAGAAGCGATAATTTACTGCGAGCGTGAAAGCCATAAGGGTATGGTTATCGGTAAGAAGGGCGCTATGCTTAAAAAAATTTCAACTTATGCGCGTCAGGATTTGGAAGCCTTTTTCGATATAAAGGTTAACCTTCAGACCTGGGTTAAGGTTAAGGAGGACTGGCGGAACCGAGAGGGTTTAATCCATAATTTCGGCTTGGATTAATTTGTCAGTAATTTAATATCCTTCACGGGATAAGATAACTGTGGAGGGTGTTTTATGGATTCAGAATGGAACGCCTTTGCCGCAAGCGGCAGGGTTGAGGATTATCTGAAATACAGAGAAAGTACTAAGAATGCAAACGACGGTAAAGGGCCTGATAATAAGAGAACAGACAATAGGGGAGAGTGACAGGCTTGTCACTCTTTTAACTGATGAATTCGGGCTGATAAAGGCGTTTGTAAGAAGAGCAAAAACAATTAAAAGTCAGAATCTGAGCGCAACCTCTCTTTTCGTTTACGGCGAGTTTAAGCTGTATAAAGGAAAGGACGCTTATGTAATTGATAACGCTTCGCCGATAGAAGTGTTTTTTGATTTAAGAAATGATATTGAACGGCTGTCGCTTGCTCAGTATTTCGCGCAGCTTACATATTATCTCGGTCAGGAGGAGCAACCGTCCCACGAAATGCTTCGCCTGATATTAAACGCCATTCATCTTCTGTGCAGAGGAGATAAGGACGTAAGAATTATTAAAGCCGCACTTGAAATGAGAATGCTCTGCCTCGGCGGATATATGCCGAATATCCTTGCGTGCTACCGCTGTGGAGAGTTTGAAAGCGACGTAATGTTTTTCGACGTTCAGGAGGGATGTATCTACTGTAAGGACTGCTTCAGAAATAACGCCCTTACCGCTCCTCTCGGCGTAATAACTGCGATAAGATATATTTGTCTTGTTGAGGATATATCTAAGGTTTTCTCGTTTAAGCTGAGCGGTGAAAACGTGGAAATACTATCTGATATATGTGAAAAGTATCTGCTTTCCCGTGTTGAGGGAAGACTTACGACTCTTGAATTCTATAAAGGTTTAACTTGATATGAATAAGCATTTTGAAACGCTTGAGCTTGATAAGGTTCTTGCTCTACTGAAAAATGAAACGACCTGTGACGACGCGTCTGAGCTTGCGGAGAAGATTACTCCGAGCCCGGACTTTTTCGAGGTCTGTAATCTTCTTAATCAGACCGAGGACGCCTGCTCGCTTATCTCGGGATACGGCGCTCCGTCGTTCAGCGGGCTTTGTAACGTTAACGGTCCGCTTGCAAGAGCTAACGCCGGCGGCTCTCTGAGCCGACTTGAGCTTTTAAGAATCGCCCATACGCTGCGCTCTATAAGAACGCTTTACGAATGGCGCTCGCATTGCAGCGGAGTCAACACCTCGCTCGACTATCTCTTTGAGGCGATAACGGTTAATAAATATCTTGAGGATAAAATCTTTTCCTGCATTATCAGCGAGGAGGAAATAGCGGATAACGCTTCGGAGCTGCTTGCCGATATCAGACGTCAGATAAAAAGAAAATCGGCGTCGGTACGCGAAAAAATGGATAGCATCATTCATTCCCAGCATTATGCCAGGTTCCTTCAGGAGCCTATCGTGACTCAGAGAAGCGGACGCTTTGTCGTTCCGGTAAAGGTCGAGCACAGAGCCGACGTTCCCGGACTTGTTCACGATACCTCGTCAAGCGGCGCTACCGTGTTTATCGAGCCCGCAAGCGTTGTTGAGGCAAATAACGATATAAAAATGCTTCAGGGCAGGGAGGACGAGGAAATCGCACGTATCCTCTACGAGCTCTCTGCAGAGGCGGGAAGCTTTGCGGACGGTATAAGAGCAAGCTATGACGCGGGAGTTCAGCTTAATCTCGTTTTTGCTAAAGCTCACCTCGCGTTTAAAATGAAGGCGAATAAGCCGCTCGTTAACTGCGACGGAGTTATAAGCCTTAAGAAAGCCCGTCACCCGCTGATTGATAAAAAAAGAGTCGTTCCCGTTGATATATCACTCGGTGAGGAATTTGATACTCTTGTAATCACGGGGCCAAATACGGGCGGTAAGACGGTTTCCATTAAAACGATAGGTCTGCTTACGCTTATGACCATGTGCGGTCTGCTAATACCCGCGTCCGATAAATCTAAGATATCAATTTTTAATAAAATTCTCGCCGATATAGGCGACGAACAGAGTATTGACCAGAATCTGTCGACCTTCTCTTCGCATATTACCAACGTTATTAATATTATCCGCGATGCTGACGAAAGCTCGCTCGTGCTTATTGACGAGCTCGGCGCAGGCACCGACCCCGTAGAGGGCGCTGCTCTCGCTGTTTCGATTATAGAAAAGCTTCGCTCTCAGGGCGCAAAAATTGCCGCAACAACCCACTACGCAGAGCTTAAGGCTTATGCGCTCGATACCGAAGGAGTATCCAACGGCTGCTGCGAGTTCGACGTTGAAACCTTAAGCCCGACCTACCGCCTGCTTATCGGCGTACCCGGCAGGTCGAACGCCTTTGCAATCTCTCAGCGCCTCGGTATGTCCGAGGATGTTATAGCTAACGCTCAGCGCATCGTGGGAAGCGATAACCGGGATTTCGAGTCCGTGCTTGAAAAGCTTGAAAAAACCCGTCAGCAGCTTGACAGCGAGCGCGAGGAAGCTTCGGAAGCGATAGAGCGCGCTAAAAAAATCGAAGCAAGGGCGCAGAGCGAAAAGGATAAAATAGAGCAGCTCAAAAAGAATGAGCTCGAAAAGGCTAAGCGCGAGGCTGAAAAGCTGATAGCTCAGGCTAAGCGACAGGCGAGCGAGTTCCTGCTTGAGCTTGAAAGACTTAAAAAAGAGCAAAATGACGGTAACGTTACCGAGATAGCGAGAAAAGCCCGCCGCGCCGTTAAAGCTCAGACCGGCGAGATGGACGAGCTTATAAATCCAACGCAGCTTGCCGAAAACTGGGACGAGGATTATAAGCTTCCGCGCGAGCCCGTTGAGGGCGACTCCGTTGTAATCCGCGGTATCGGTGAGGGCGAAATAATAGAAATAAAGGGGGATAAGCTTCTCGTTAAATCGGGTATGCTTAAAACGCGCGTAAAACTTTCCGATATAATGCTTATTGAAAAGAAGAAGAAAGAAGTCAGGCATCAGAGAAGCCTGTACCGAACTTCGTCGAGAGCGGACGCGGATTTAAAGACCGAGCTCGATTTAAGAGGTATGACCGTTGACGAGGCGCTCGGAAAGCTCGGACTGTTTATTGATAAGTGTATTCTGAACGGTATGAGCGAGGTAAGAATTATTCACGGTAAGGGAACGGGAACGCTCAGAACAGCCGTTCAGGAGGAGCTTCGGCATCACCCGAATATTGCCGAATTCCGCCTCGGCGGACTCGGCGAGGGCGATACGGGCGTAACCGTTGCTAAACTAAAGTAGGTGATAATATGAAAAAGTTCAGAATTCTATGGTATGTAATGACCGCAGCGTATGCCCTGTGGATGATTATTTTTATGCACTGGGATACATATACAATGACAAATACTCTGCTTGAAAAGGAAATGTACCCGTCAAAGATTATCTACTTTTTATGGGTAGTTATTTCCGCGGGAATATTCGCTTTATACCCCGTGTTCATTGAGCGTATTTATTATGCGAAATCCCTTTCAAAAGCTAATAAGATATTTAACGTGATTACGCTTGTTATCGGCTGTGCATATATTACGGCTTACGGCTTCCTTAAAAACCCGCTTGAATATACTGCGTCTATGATGGGACTTTATTATCCGTGGCTGTTTAAGCTCTGGTGCGTATTCTCGGGTGTTTCCGTGTTTACGAACATTATGTATATGTACCGCAAGTATGATTACAAAAGCACAGCGGGTGTCGTTTGCGCTTC
>JAILGO010000001.1 GCA_024696725.1 Eubacterium sp.
TGATAACAAACTGAGTATCGGAAATACGCGCAGAAACATTACCCCAAGTACGGGCAATAAGACCTTTTTCAATGAGTTCTTTACATGCTTTAACTACTAATTCTTTTGCTTCCTGAATTTCGTAAGCCATAAAATATCTCCATTCTTATTAGTTTTAACAGGGAGCGGATGACCGCTCCCTTTAATTAGCATTAATTAGCCTTCAATTAATTCGCACTGTGAAAGTACTTTGTCAAAACGACGGATACATTCATCAATGTCTTCTTCAGTGTAAGCACTTGAAGTGTAAAGACGGGAGCCTGCAAGAGTTACAAGACCTTCTGCCATATAAGCAGCGCTCATATACTGCATTTCTGTCTGACGAATACCTGTCTGCTTGAATGCTGTCGGGATTTCCCAAGGCTTCTTCCAGTTAATTCTGAACTGCATTGTAGCAACGGTGTGGAGGTGACAGATAGAACCTACGTTGTAGCATACGAACGGAAGGTCATACTTCTTAATGCTCTCGTTAATACCCTTAACAAGTCTGTCAGCCATTCTGCCCGCTACCTGACAAGCGTTTCTCTTTTCGATTTCTTCGATTACGGTGTAACCTGCGATACAGGAAATCGGTGTAGCAGCCATTGTACCGCCGCACATAGCCTTATGAATCTTCTTGCCGTCAGCCTTATCAAGACCTGCGCCGAGATACTTCATAACCTCTCTGTGTCCGCCGATTCCGCCTGCGCCGGGATAACCGCCGGCGATAATCTTTCCGAAGATAGTAATATCGGGGTCATAGCCGTAATAGCCCTGAGCGCCTGATAAACCGATACGGAAGCCTGTAACAACCTCGTCGGAAACGAGGAGAGCGCCGTACTTGCGGCAAAGAGCCTGAACGCCCTTCGGGAAGTCCTTATCAACGGGACGCGTAGCGCTTTCGGGTCCGCAGGGTTCAATAAATACAGCAGCGGTGCCGCCTCTGAACTGGTTAATCTTAAGCTTTAATTCAAGTGACTTGAGGTCATTCGGGAAGAATTCCTGAGTGTGCTTGAATACGAAGAGCGGAACGCCGTGCGACTGAGTGTTGAGCGTACCGGGAACACGCATACCCCATGCGAGCTGGTCTGACCAGCCGTGGTAAGCGCCGCCCATCTTGATAATGTTCTTATGACCTGTAGCAAGACGTGCAACACGAACGGCGCACATACAAGCCTCGGTACCCGAACCGAGCATACGGAACATCTCTACAGAAGGAACGCACTCGCTGATTTTCTTGGCAAGCTTGTATTCGTAGGGGTGGAAAAGACCTGTTGACGGACCGCAGTCGTCAAGGAGCTCCTTAACCTTTTCCTTTACAACGTCGTCGTTGGAGCCGATAATTGTCGGACCGCCTGCCTGAAGGAAGTCGAAGTATTCGTTTCCGTCGATGTCATAAAGCTTGTTACCCTTAGCCTTTACCATAACGATAGGGAAGGGATAGTTAAATGCAAGGTTGTGCTGAACGCCGCCGGGGATGACGTTTTTAGCTTCTTCAATCATCGCCTTTGACTTAGCGCATTTCTTGTTGAAATATTCCTCAACGTACTCCTTAAGAGCGTCTCTGTTGATTGAATAAATCGGCTTTTTGATGAGTGCATCAAGCTGTGCGGTAATCGCAGCAGCGTTAGGATACTCTGAAATAGCGAATCTTGTATCCATGGTATTTCCTCCTTGTAATTCCGTGAGCCGCGGCTCACCGTTTATTGCGTGAGCGACCGCTCACTATATTAGCACTTTTAGTATATCACTTTTTCACGATTTGTCAAATCATATTTTAAAAAATTTTGTTTATTTTTATTGCAAATAGAGCTATAAAATGCTACTATACTAATAGTGAATTTATGCTCACCGAAGGAGTTTTGTAGGTTATCAACAATTAATTACTTTCCTTTTTGTGCAATCCTACAAAAAATATTTTATGATTCAAAAAAGATATAAGGAAGCCTTTGAAAGAGCCTCCGCCGAGCGTCAGGAAAAAATTCTTGAGGTTGGGATTGAGGAGTTTTCGAATAACGGCTTCGAAAACGCGAATATAAACGTAATCGCTAAAAAAGCAGGCATAAGCATAGGTCTTATGTATAAGTATTTTTCAACTAAAGAGGATTTGTTCATAACCTGTATTTCGAGGGGATGCAATATCCTCGAAAATGCGCTTGACGAGATTATGAAAAGCGACGATAAGCTTCTTGTCAAGGCTGAAAAGGTTATTCGCACAACCTGCTACCATTCTAAAAAGAATGCGAATTACATAAGGCTGTATAACGAGATTACAAGCGAGAAAAATCCTACGCTCGCGAAGGCTCTCGCCGAGGAAATCGAGTTTTCAACAAGCAGAAAGTATATTTCCTCAATCGCCGAGGCGTTCGCTAAAAACGACGTGCGCCAGGATTTGGAGCCGAGGCTTTTCGCCTTCTTTCTTGATAATCTTCTAATGTCGCTTCAGTTTTCCTATACCTGCGATTACTACCGCGACAGATTTGAAATATATACGGGAATCAATGTCGACGAGATGGACGAGGAAAAGGTGGTCTCCCAGCTTCTCAAGTTCATCGAAAGCGCATTTACATTTGAAAAATAAAGAGAGGATATGATAACTATGAGCAAATATGTTATTACCTACGATATCGGCACAACGGGAATTAAAACCTGCCTTATCGAAATTGACGAGGAAATAAGAATTCTCGCCTCCGCGACCGAGGGCTATAACCTTTACGTTAACGAGGAAACCGGCGTTGACGGCGGCGCCGAGCAGGACGCCGACGAGTGGTGGAAGGCAATGTGCGTTACCACTCAGGTAGTGTTTATGAAATGTCCCGAAATTAAAAAGGAACAGATTGAAGGTATTTCTTTCTGCTCTGCTATGCAGGGACTCGTTCTTGTCGATAAAGAGGGTAACTGTATCCGCCGTCCTATGACATATATGGACCAGCGCGCGAGAGAAGAGCTTAAAAAGGGAATCGCCTACGGTATTCAGGTTGCGGGCGCAGAGATTACCAAGCTTCTTAAATATTTAAAGTATACGGGTGCGGTTTCGTCGTCGGTTAAGGACCCGATTTGGAAGTATAAGTGGGTTGAGGCTCATGAGCCCGAAAACTTTAAGAAAATCTATAAATGGCTCGATATTAAGGAATACTTAATCTGCCGCTGCAGCGGTGAATTCGTTATGACTAACGACTCCGCGTTCGGCACGCTTCTCTATGATACAAGAAAAGGTCACGAGGGCTGGTGTAAGCCTATCTGCGATATGGTCGGCGTTAATATTGAACACATGCCCGAAATCAAGGCGTCGACCGAAAAGGTCGGCGAGGTTACCGAAAAGGCTGCCGCAGAGCTCGGTCTTGCTCCCGGTACCGCTGTATACGGCGGCGGTGGAGACGCTTCGCTTATCGGCGTCGGCACGGGCGCGGTCGAGGTCGGCGATACCCATATTTATTCGGGTACGTCGGGCTGGGTAGGCACGGTAGTTGACAAGCAGCTTGTTGACGCAGGCGCTATGATGGCTTCTATCGTCGGCGCAGACCCCGAAGCTTATAACTATTTCGGCGAGCTTGAAACCTCTAATAAGTGCGTCGGCTGGGTTAAGGACCACCTTGCGCTTGACGAAATCGGCGTTTATCTTAAGTCCCATCCGACTGAAAACGTACATAGCTATGAATCCTTTGAATTCAACCTTTACGATTATCTCGAGGAGGTTATCAGCAGAGCGGAGCCGGGCTCGGGCGGCGTAGTGTTCACTCCGTGGCTTCACGGAAACCGCTGTCCGTTCGAGGACCCGAACGCAGCAGGTATGTTCTTTAATATCAGACTCGAAACGGGTAAGACGGAGCTTATCCGCGCCGTAGTCGAGGGTATCTGCTTCCACCTTAAGTGGATGCTTGAACGCCAGACCAAGAAAAT
>JAILGO010000014.1 GCA_024696725.1 Eubacterium sp.
TCGGCGCACTTCACCTTGACCTCAACAAAGCGTTACCCGCTATCCTTCACTGGTTAACCGGCGACAAACAGGGCGCTATCGACATCGTAGGAACCTACCCGAGCGCAAAGACCTTCAAGGGCATCGTTTACTATGACGAAAAAGGAATTAAGCAGGTAGATAAAAATAAGAAGGTTACGGTAAGCTTAAACAGCAACATCCCCGTATTTACCAACATTTACGTAGCGGACGAGTTCATTTACGCTCTTAACGACAAGAAGCTCTTTAAGATGGTTTCCGGCGTTATGGGCGACTCGCTCAAGAACGTTCTCGGTAATAACGGTATTATGGAAATCATTACCGAGCTTCTCACCTTCGTAAGAGACGCGGTAGACGATTACGTTGCCGCTAACGGAACGAACGACAAGAACTATCTTGCGGGATATCAGAACAACGACGGTCTTAACGACATTAAAGTTGCGCTTCCGAAGCTCATTGACCAGATTGGTAAGAACTTCATGACGAAGTACAACGTTAAGTCCGACTGGGCGTTCAACTACGACGGCAAGATTAAGACAAGAACCGTTACGGACAAGGGCGGCGACAGCCAGACCGAAACCTATAACGTTCACTTTGATAACTTCACGGAGCTTTCAAAGACCATCGACCAGAGAGATAACCCGACTAAGATTCTCACGTCCATCGTTGACCTTCTTATCGGTAACTGGATTAACGGTCTCCTTGACTTCCTTAACGATGTTCTTTCGGACGACTCTAATAAGATTACGTCAGAGGTTCCGCTTGTTCAGGGCTTACTTGCAGCTCTCGGCGACTTCGGCGAAAAGAGTATTATCACAGACGTTCTTAACGGTCTCTTCCAGCTCAAGAGAAGCGACGACCAGTCCTTCACTCTTACCGAAAGAACCGCCGCTAACACAATAGAAGGCGAAAGCAAGACCAACTTCGTAGGTTTCTCGCTTACCTCCGGCTTCTATCTTATCTCTAACGTAATGTTCGTTAAGAACGGCGAGGCAAGAGGTCTCGTTCCCTTCATCAAGGCGATTATCGACAACGATGAAAAGAACAAGGCAAACTATAAGATTAAGGACGCATTAAGCGGTAAGGCTCCCCTTCTTGCAAACTCCAAGAAGGCTAACGTATCCGCTGCAGGTACAGATTACGACAAGCTTCTTTCTAAGCAAAACTTAGAGGCTGCGCAGAAGCTCATTGACGCACTCGATACAATACTTGCATCTCTTCTTGAAAATACATCACTTAACGGATTTAACCTTGATTCAACGGATAACCTCCTTTCGGGCGTTGTTACAATGTTCTCCGCATACTTCGGCGCCAAGAACAGCGAGGACCTTCTCAAGCTCCTCAACAACTACCTGTACTTCGTAACAGGCGAGGAAAAGGCTAACCCGTCGCACAACGGTAAAATCGGTACTCAGCCGACTAAGGACGGAAACGTTGACGCGAAGAAGGTTTATACATCTGCTAATCTTTCAAATCTCGTTATTCAGACATATTCATTAGTTGAAAACCTTGTAGACTATCTCTTCTACAATAAGGACAGCGGCGTTCTCGTTTCGAGAGACCCGAATATGCTCATTGCAGACGCGCTTTACGGTCTTATCTCACCCGACGCTGTTGCAATCCGCATGAGCGACGATTACAGCAAGACCGCCGATATCCTTAAGAAGAAGGATTATCTCAACTGGAACTCCTTCAAGGTACAGGTTACTTACCTTAACTCAACTAAGAAGGATTACGTAACTCACGACTTCCTTAAGTTCGGCTTCAGCGCAGGCGACAAGAACGCGTTCTACGACGCACTCGGCGAATCGCTCAACGGTATCGCAGGCGTTCTCGGCGCAGTATTCGCTACAAGCTACACGGATAAGGAAAGAAGCGGCAACCTTTACAGCGAGCTTCTTATGCCTCTCCTTCAGAATCTTGCTGACGGCGTAGGCGCTGACGGAGTAATGAGCGCGGCTGACTTCAATAAGGCAAGCGGCGCACAGCAGCTCATAAAGGGTATCGTAATGCCGCTCGGAAACATCCTTGCTCAGCTTTACGACAAGCCGTTCACCTTCATTCTCAACCTTGTAAAGGGACTCGCGGGAGTAGTTAAGGACGAAACGATATCTCAGATTATCGCCGGACTTCAGGGAACCCTGAACCTTCATATCGACGGTATCTCGAATATTGTAGCTTACCTGTCGCCTTCTTACGGCAAGTCGCTTAAGAAGAACCTCGGTAAGATTAACGTTCAGCTTCCGAAGAAGAACATCCTTGTTTCAATACTTAACAAGTTCCTTGCCGATAAGCTCGGCTTCGCTATCCCGAACATTAACTGGACAAAGCTCAATACGGCGTCCACCGCAGGCGAGGTTCTCCTTCTCGTTTACGGCTACGTTGTTGATACTCTCCTCGGCTCAGAGCTGCTCACATCGCTTATCGACAGCCTTGACCCGAACCTCAGCAACATCCTTAAGAAGCTCACAGCAGCTCAGATTCTTACAATCCTTGCCGACATTATCGGCGTTGTACAGAGCCCGACGGAGGTTTACTGGAGCTTCAGCGAATACGCCGCAAAGCTTGCTAACTCCTTCAGCTATCCTAAGGGAATCACAGCTTCAAGAGCTAACAACGGCGTTAAGCAGCTTGACCAGATAGTTAACAACATATTCCCGCTTCTCAACGGTCTCGGCGTAACCGATATCGAGGGACTTCAGGCACTTGTTAACGACAAGCTTTACACAAACGAAATCATCACTTCACTTGCAAAAGCGCTTTACGGTGCTATTACAGGTAACAACACGGTAGTTCTCGTTCTTCAGGAGCTCGGCATCGACCCGACTCCCGCAGGACTCGCCGACTACCTCATGGATAAGAGCTACGGCAAGACCTTCTCGGCTGCAGCCGCTACTCTCAGAAAGACTAAGAGCTGGGATAAGGTTAAGACCTTAGACTGGGGCTTCAAGAACGGTTCCACAAACGCTCAGACCGGTTTCATCAACGGTCTCGCCGCTGCACTCCGTCCGCTTAACGGAGCACTCTCAATCCTTCTTGCCGAAGGCAGACTCGGCTTAATCGAGAACCTTGACATTCAGGAAATCGTTAACCTCATAGTTAACGAGCTTGTAACCTCTAACTCAACCGAAATCCTTACGGATAAGGGCGAGCTTGCCGCAACGCTTACCTATAAGCTCAAGGGCGACGAATTCATTCTCACCGTACAGAGCTACAGCTTAAGAGCAAGCGGTAAGAGAACTCTCAAGAGCGTAGTTAAGATTAACGTTAAGGAAATCGCCGCTGATATCGAAGGCATCCTTAAGAACATCAACCTTACACTCGGTACAAACGGTTACGAAAGCGCAATCATCCCGCTTCTCGAAGCGTTCATGTGCGACGACGTAAAGACATACAAGCAGTATAAGGCCGACTTCAAGAAGGCTAAGGATAATCTTCTTATCAACATTCTTAAGCCCATCGGCGGACTTATAGATACGGTACTTGCCGAGCCTATCGGAACCGTAACGGCAATCCTTCCGAACCTTGCATACTTCATTGACAGCAACGGACTTTCACAGGCGGTAGCTAATCTTATCGCTCCCATCACTGCCGAGAACGGACTCTTAGGCGTACTTAAGAAGGACGGACTTGACATTGACGCAATCGTAAACGCAATCACGGGCAAGGATTTAGGCGCGGTAATCGCTGAGCTTATCGGCGTTGACGCTGACCTTCATCTCGAGCTTACAAACCTTAAGACCTTCAACATTCAGGTTATCGTAGTACCGCTTGTTCAGAAGCTTCTCAAGGATAACTTCGGAATTACTCTTCCCGACTTCACCTTCGAGGCTCTCGCAAGCCACGGCGAAATCAAGACCGTACAGAGTGCGGCTAAGAACGACGAAGGCACATACCTCACAGAACAGGTACAGGCAAGACAGGGCGAGGTTCTTGTAGCGGTACTCAGATACGTAGCCGATACGCTTATTCAGAACGCAGACGCTCTTAAAGAGCTCCTCGGCGGTATCGACGCTATTAAGAACAACGACACAATCAAGTCTATACTTGACAGCGTATTCGCTAACATCGCGGTCGCTTCAAAGGACGATATAGTAAGAGCTGTCTTCTATCTCCTCGACGCGGACGCAACCGACAAGTTCTTCGATTACAGAGGCTTCAGAACGAAGGAGAACACCTTCTCGTTCGGTAAGCTCGACGAAGACTTCTGCCGCAAGCTTGCTCCGATGCTTGACGGACTTATCGGCGGACTTCTCGACGGCGGACTTCTCGGTCTCGTTGAAGAAAAGCTTTACACCGACGATTTAGTCGCTAAGCTCGCAACAGGTCTTTACGGAGCAGTTGAAGGCGTAAACATCAGCGACAGCTTAGGCTCGCTCACCGACCTTCTTGCTCAGACCGATATAGACTTTACGGCAGCTAACGTAGCTTCGCTTCTTGTTAACTCCGATTACGGCAGAACCTATCCGGGCGCTGCGGCTGTAATAAGAAGCAAGGGCTCATGGAAGAACATTAAGGCTGAAGACCTTAAGTTCGGCGTTAAGGACAGAGATTCCTTCCTCAACGCTCTTACCGCAGTTCTCAGACCGCTGTTCGGCGTACTTGACGTTCTTCTTAACGACTCGTATCTCAACCTGTTCAATCTTGTAAGTATACCCGGCTCCGACGGTTACGCTTCAACCTTCGTTCCGCTTCTCGAAGCACTCGGCGTATACAACATCAAGACGCAGTATCAGTACAGAGAAGATTCACTCAAGGCTTACGATAACATTCTCCTTGATATTCTCAATCCTCTCTGGGATAAGGTAGAGGATATCCTCGCTGCACCGCTCGAGGTTGTAATGAACTTACTTCCGAACCTCGCGCTTGTATTCGCAAACGACGGTCTCCTTCAGATTATTGATAATCTCCTTACCCCGATTACGGCGCTTCTCGACGCACTCAAGCCTATCATTAACGTAAATGATTTACTTAAGGCGCTCGGACTCGACGTTCCCGCTCTTCTCAGAGATAAGGTTGGTCTTAACGTAACCAAGTTCGACCTCTATGACCTTCAGGGAACGCTTAAGCCGCTCCTCGGTGCTGACAACGTAGTAGGAACTCTCAATTCTGTTCTTAAGATAATTAAGATTAAGGACGCTCCGCTTAACATTGAGCTTCCCGAAATTGACTGGTTCACACTTGCAAGCCACGGTAAGTACAACTTCAGAGCTACTTCACAGGCAGCTTGCTTCGGAAGCAGAGTTGCGGTAATAGGCGACGAAGACGAAACCTTAATCGCGGTACTCAGATTCCTTATTGATACAATCAACTATAAGGACAACTACGATTCAATCGTTGGTCTTGTAACAGGACTTGTAGGCGATAACGATACTGTAGCAGGCGTTCTCGACCAGGTATTCGGAATGCTTAAGGGCGATTCCGATAAGGTTATCACAGACCTTGTAGACCTTCTCCAGACGCTCGCAGGTTAATACCTTAAAATAAGAAAGTCTCCCCCGCGGGAGACTTTTTTATTATGCCCTCGTACCGTTACGGCGACGGGCGCTGCTTAATTATATTTAATATTGAATTAAACTCCTCGGACGCTCTTAGCTCCTCGCTGAGCGGATAATGCTCCGTCATTAATTCATACGTACGCGACCTCATATTCATATCGCGGAAACGATTCTCCCGTTCATAGAACAGCGCGGTTCTTTCCTGAGTATCAGGAAGCTTATCGAACGCCGCGGCGGTTTCTGCCGCAAGGCGCAGATATTTAAGCGCCGTTTTATTGTCTCCCGCTTCGGAATACAAATGACCGAGATGACCGTAATTATATATAAGATGAATTCTGTTTTTAGAGGGCTTATCGCGGCGGTCGGTAAGAAGAATAATACCGTTCATGGATTCAATAATATCAATCTTCTCCCGGGGAGAGAATTCGTCGTTATAATAACTGTATCCGACGACGGCGTTTTGAAGAAGATAGGTGAGCTCTTCAATAGCTTCAGTATAGCCTTCGTAGCTTTCATTTAAAGAAAGGGAAAGATATTCCTTCGAGTCGCTCAGGGACGGCAGGGTTTCAAGAACCTTCTCCGCCTGCTTTTTATACTTGATATTAAACTTAGGCTCGCTCGTATCACGCCAGCCGAGACATTGATACTGCCATATTAAATGCTGAACCATAATCCGTTTAGAGCGTATTCTTATAGAGTCTGTCGTACAGTACCTTTGTATTCTTTCATATACGGAGGTTAGCTCCCGTGATAGCGGCTTATAATCGTTTACGTTAATACTTCCCTTTTCAATATGCAAAAGCTCCATATAGTTAATCAGTATTGAAAAATCGTCGGGGAATTCCCTCACCGCTTTCTTATACTCGTTCAGTACGGAGGAAACGTCCTTCAGGCACATATTCTCATAGAGGGAGAGGTATTCCTTTACCTTTTCCTCTTTTTTAGCTTTATCGGCTCCGAGCAAGCCGTCGACGGTCGTTTCAAAAAGCGACGCCAGAACGGGAAGCAGCGTTATATCGGGATAGGTTTCTCCCCGCTCCCATTTACTGACCGTCTGAAACGCTACGCCTAAACGCTCGGCAAGAGCTTCCTGAGTCAAGCCCTTTTCTTTACGGAGCCTTCTTAAGTTTTCGCTTAAATATATCGTCATTTCAATCACCCTCTTTATGATAACAGAAAATCCTTAGCTTCACAATAACCGCGCCGTTGAACGCAATTCTCTTAAAGCGGGAATTTTTCAAAAATGCGTTTACTAAAAAGAGATAACGCTTTTCCTCGAAGCGCAAAAAAAGAGCCGTCCCGACGGACGGCTCTTTAACTGTATTTAGATTATTTTACTGCAACACTCTTCTTACCGGAGAAGGTTGAGTAAATCTTCTTACCGTTCTTTACTGCGTAAGCTCTGATTTTTACGTAGTATTTCTTTCCGGACTTAAGACCCTTGATTGTCTTAGCGGTCTTAGCTCTGCCCTTAACGGTAACGGTCTTAGCGTTCTTGAACGACTTATTAGTGCTGTACTTAATCTGATAGCCCTTACAAGCCTTGGAAGCGCTCTTTTGCCACTTAACCTTAACTGCACCCTTCTTGGCGGTTAAAGTCATCTTCTTGGCGTTCTTAGGACCGATTGTGTACTTAAGAGTCTTATCAGCGCCCTCATAGGAGCCGATAAACTTAACGGTTACCTTATAGGTTCCGATAGCCTTTGACTTCGGCTTTGAGTAAACTACCTTATAAGCGATACCCTTAGTAAGCGTTTCGCCGTTAAGAGTAACTTTAACCGAAGGCTTCTGAATCTTGCCGTTATAGTTATATCTCTTTCTTGAAATCTTAACTACTGCGTTCGTGCAGTCGATAGGAGCCATATTGAGAGTATCGTTAATACCCTTGATAGCGTCGCCGATTGACTTGCCTGCGTCGGCTGTAGCGTCGTAAGACTTTTCTTCCTCGGTCTCATAGAAGTAGTCGAGGATTGCAGCGTATGTAGCAAGCTTGCCTGCCTTCTTAGCGTTATCAACGAGAGGCTTGATATTTTCGCCTACGAGCGGAAGTCCGCCTAAGGTGTTCTTAAGCGCCTCAGCGTTATCGTCGTCAGCGATAAGATTATCGTAAGCGTAGTAAAGGAGCTCGGAAACCATTGAGTCGCCGTTTATATATCTTACGGCAACGTAATCCTTGTCCTTCTGCGCGCTCTTATTTACCTTAAAGGTTGTGTACTTATTGAGCGTATCCCAGTCGGGCATCATAAGCTCAATACCCGTATCGCCGAGAAGCTTTTCATTGATTAAATAAACGAGAGCGTCGGGAAGAACGTACTTATTTACGATAACCGAAACGGGAACCTTTGCGCCCTGATAATCAATATTTTCGATTAAGCCCTGAAGCATACCGAGGTCTCTGTAAAGGCTGTCGTATACAACAGAAGGAACGTCGCTGTTGATAAGGTCGCCGAGTCTCGGGATAAGAGCGAGAACGTCGGGGATTGTCTTAAGCTCGCTGTCAGCTAAGCGGAATACGCCTTCAATAACAGGTCTTAAGTATTCGTCGCCTGCGATTGCGGTAGCCTTAAGATTCATTTCTTCATAGGTCATTCCCGCAGCCGACGCTGCAGCAATAGCAATGGCGAACGCACTATCATAATTCTGCTGATATTCGTCGTTTGTCGGAAGTCCGGTTACGCCGAGAGCTTCGAGAAGCTTAACGCAGCATTCGTAGATACCGAAGGTGAACTTACCGGTCTTCTTATCAATGTGATTGAAAAATTCAACGCCTAAAGGTCCGCCGGGATTGCAGAGTGCGGTAATCGGTCGAAGCGCTGCGAGAAGAGCGTCGGTAACTCCGTCTCTGTCGCCGTCAGCGAAGCCGAAGTCGCCGCTCTTGAATTCAAGGGCTGCAATACCGTCGTAAACGTTTGCGTCGTCGTAGATTGCTCTTCCCTTTTCGTCCTGAGCTATCTCTACGGGCTCGGGATTGCCCTCGCCGTCGAGCGGAACCGAAGCGCCGGCAATCTTAGCCTGTGCCGCCGCGTACTTTTCTTCGTAAAGAACCTGAGCGATTCTTGCCTGGGGAACAAGCATCTTGAATACGTGGTGAACTTTAACGTTGAGCTTGGCTCTTGCTTCAGCCTTAGCGTCCGCGTCAGAGTCAACGTCGTTATAAATAGCGATTGCTTCAGCCTCTATCTTGTTCGGGTTAGCGAGAACGAGAGGTGAAATCGAGCCGTCCGGATTCTCAAGCTCGGGAAGCGGAGTAACGTTATGAGAAAACGTTGCGTAGATTGAATATACCTTTCCTACCGTTGCGTTAGTAAGGTACTGCTCAAGAGCGCCGTTAACCGCGTCGTCCTTGTCCTTAATCTTAATCTTATCGGTTAAGAGCGGAAGCACGTCGTCAACTACGAAATCCTCAACGTTGTCGATGCTCTTCGCTATACCTAAATCCTTAATAGCTTCGCTGTCTGAAGGAAGAGTAACCTTGTCCGCCTTCTTGGCAGCTTCCTCGCTGTGCTGATTAGTATCAACGGCGGGAACCTGAATCTTACAATACTTTTCCCAGGTAGCTGCGTCGTTTTCGTAGATATCCTTCTTTGTATCGTCGGGGAGAGCTTCGTATTTTCCCTGAGCTTCCGTACGGATTGCGTCGGTTACGTTATTAAGGTCAACGCCTGCTACGTAATCCTTGAAATCGCTTGAAAGAATAGCGAGATATTTATCGTAAAGCGTGCTGTCAGCCTTAACGACCTCTTTGAATTCATCAGCGAGAGCGTTATATTTCTGAGTAGCTACAGTGCGGTTTTCGTCCGATACGTTATCAAGTTCTACGCCTTCTACGTAGCTTCTGAAGTCCGCAATCTGAATCTGCTGATATTTGCCGTAAACGGCTTTAAAGTCATCGCTCGTAGTAACAAGTGTTTTAAATTCAGCCTCAAGACCGTTAAGTCTTTCGGTGGATTCGGTAACGTTAGCCGCAGTTACGTTATTAAGGTTAACAGCGTTAACGTAATAAATGAAGGGAGCGGTCATAACGGTAGTAGTCTTGCCCCAAAGGTCAGCCGAAGCTCTTACAGCGCTTCTGAAATCACCCTTAAGGTTATTATACGCAGTCCAGACCTCGTCGGCGTCGGCGTCGGTAATGTCAGCCTGAGCGAGCTTAGTGTTAAGAAGAGCCTCGTACTCGTCAAGAGGAAGATACTCTGCGTAAGCGTCGTTAACGGCGTCAATAAGCGCCTTAAGCTTAATACCGCCCGTCGTAGCGTAGGAACCGGCTACCTTACCGGGATTAGCGGCAAGCCACGCAACCGAGCTGTTCTTATCGTCAGCGCCGAACTTAACGTTTGCTTTAATATCGGCGTCGCCGATTTCAAGATTAAAGAGAGCGTTAACCTTTTCGTTAACCATAGCGATAACGGTCTTAACTGTAGGCGAAATAGCCTGATAAGCCTGATAAGCAGCCTTAATTTCAGCGAAGTCAACGTCCCCGTCGGCTTTGAGCTTAAGACCGGTATCAATTATAAGAGCAAGAGTGTCGCCTGCAGCGCCTTCATATTCGCCCTTGTTATTACCGAGAGCGTTAAAGTATTGAACGTAGAAGGCTTTGGCGTTTCCGTTAATATCGCCGAAATAAGCCTTATAATCGTCATAGAAATTCGAAGGACCGTTAGTAGCGTCAAGCCATGCTTTGTTCTTGATATATTTTCCGGTAAGTATAGCAATGTTCTTATCGGTAATCGGGTTCGCAATACGGTTGAAATAAAGGTCCGCAATTCTGTCGCCCTGTCTTGCGCCGAAATAGAAATTAAGGTCATCCTTGAATTCGGAGTAGTCGGTGTTGTATTTAAGCGCATTCGTAGCATTACCCGCAGCCCACGCGTTGGTAGGACCGTTCGTTGAATTCATAATCATAAAGTCAGCGAACAGAAGCTGGCTCGGGCTGTAATTCTTATACTTTGCCCAGAATGCGTCATACGCTGCTGCCGCAGCGGTGTTCGTTCTGAAATAAAGGTTGTTAAGGTTATTGTCCGTAATCATTCTCGGCTTTTTCGACGTAACAGCCGAATCGGCGCACTGCGCGTTAACTGCGTTCAGGTCTTTAAGAACCTCGATATAATCTTCGGGAACCTTAACCTGCGCTCTGTAATTAGCGGTCATATCCGCGTTGCCCTGAACCAAGAGCTTAAACTTGTTAAGTCTTTTCGTGGCGTTAGACGACGAATCGGTTGCTAAAACGAGCTTGTTCGACACGATATGAAGCGCATAAGCATAATAAACGGGATTCATTTCAAGCACTTCATTGTCACTCAGCGCATTGATAGCGTCAAGAAAAGCCTGGTCTTTAGCACCCAGCGTGTTAAAGCCAAAATTTTCAAGTGCCGCTTTACCTGCGTCGTTTGCAGCGGTAACCGCGGCGTCGTCCGCAAAAGCAAAGAACGACAGTGAGCATGATGTTATAAGCATAACGGCTGCTAATAACATACTGATTAGTTTTTTAGTCATAAAAAACACTCCTTTACGATGATGACTGATTAAGTCTCACTTTATTATAATAATAATAATAGCGATTGTCAATACATTTTATGAATTTTTTATGAACATTTTTAGGACATTTTTTGAACAACCGCAATATTATGGTATCAAATTACAATTTTGTTATAATTAATTAAAAAACAGACCGCATGTCTGCGGTCTGTCTTATTATTCATTTTAACGTTTCAGAGCGCGGATTGCGTTAAGAACCGCGATTACCATAACGCCGACGTCGGCGAAGATTGCGAGCCACATATTCGCTATACCGAGCGCGCCGAGAACGAGACAGAGAAGCTTAACTCCGATAGCAAAATAAATGTTTTCGTAAACGATACGCATACAGCGCTTCGACAGTCTTACAGCCTTAGCGAGCTTAAGCGGATTATCGTCCATAAGGACTATATCCGCAGCCTCTACGGCGGCGTCAGAGCCGAGCGCTCCCATAGCTATACCTATATCCGCACGCGCGAGAACGGGCGCGTCGTTTATTCCGTCGCCGCAGAAGGTCAGAACCTCGTTATCAGCCTTTTCAGAGAGCATTTTTTCTACAATTTCCACCTTATCGGCGGGGAGAAGTCCGCTGTAAACCCCGTCCGCGCAGACGGCTTCACCGACCGTCCTTGCGGCTGAATCCGAATCTCCCGTAAGGATAATATTTTTCTTTACTCCCGCGTTTTTAAGAGCCGCGAGCGCCTCCTTCGAGTTTTTCTTAATTCTGTCGGAAATTAAGATATATCCTCTGTATTCTCCGTTTTCGGCAACGTATACGACAGTACCCGCCTTATCGGTTTCTTTAAAGTCAACGCCGAGCGAATTCATAAGCCGTCCGTTTCCCGCGGCGAGCACGCTCTCCCCCGCTCTTACGGTTACGCCGCAGCCGCTGATTTCGTTAACGTCGGTTATCACGCTTCGGTCGGTTTCGCCGCCGTAAGCGTTTTTAATACTGAGGCTTACGGGGTGGTTCGAATATGCCTCGGCGCAGGCGGCGAGACGGAGCAGCTCTTCTTTTTCACAGCCGGAGGGCGAAACCTCGGTTACCTCAAAAACTCCGCATGTGAGCGTTCCCGTCTTATCGAACACGGCGTATTTTGTTTTAGAAAGAAGCTCAAGATAGCTTGCGCCCTTGACGAGAATTCCGTCGCGGCTCACGCCGCCGATTCCCGCAAAAAACGTCAGCGGAACGGAGATTACGAGCGCGCACGGACAGCTTATAACGAGAAAGGTCAGCGCTCTGTAAACCCAGGTATGCCACTCTATCGCGCCTCCCGTAAGCTTAAGAACTACGGGCGGGGCGAGCGCAAGAGCGAGCGCAAAGGCGCAGACGGCGGGAGTATAATATCTCGCGAATTTTGAGATAAATCTTTCGGTTTTCGCCTTCTTCGCCGTTGAGTTTTCGACCAAATCAAGTATTTTCGAAACTGTCGACTCGCCGAAAGGCTTTGTGGTTTTCACGGTCAGTACGCCGTTTTTATTAATACATCCGCTTATTACCTCGTCGCCGACGGTTACCTCGCGCGGTACGCTTTCGCCCGTGAGAGCGCTCGTATCAAGAGCGGCTGAGCCCTCGGTAACGACGCCGTCGAGGGGGATTTTTTCGCCCGCGGAGACGAGGATAAGGCTTCCCGTTTCAACCTCGTCGGGCGATACCTCGCGCGCTTCTCCGTTTTCAAGAAGCACCGCCGTATCGGGACGGATATCCATTAAGTCGGCTATGCTTCGCCTGCTTCTTCCGACGGCGTAGCTCTGAAACAGCTCGCCGACCTGATAAAAGAGCATAACGAAAACCGCCTCGGCGTAGCTTTCTCCTTTAACGAAGCCGAGAACGAAGGCGCCGAGGCTTGCGAGCGCCATAAGAAAATTCTCGTCGAACACCCGGCGGTTAAGCACTCCGCGCAACGCCTTACGCAAAACGTCATAGCCTATTATCAGATAAGGCACGGCGAAGGCGATAAGACGGAGATAGCCATTTTCAATTTTAATAATACAGAATACCGCAAGCAGCACGGCTGACGCGATAATTCTTACAAGCATTTTCTTTTGTTTTCTTGTCATGTGTTTCAGATATATACCTCTGCGTCGTCGTCTACCCTGCGGCAGACCTTTCTTACCTCTTTCATTACCTTAGCCTCGTCGGCGCCGTCCTCAAATTCAACGCTCATTTTAAGAGCCATAAAATTAACGCTTGCGTCGGCAACGCCCTTAACCTTAGAGGCGGCGACCTCCATTTTATTAGCGCAGTTTGCGCAGTCGATTTCTATTTTATAGGTCTTTTTCATATCGTAAACCCCGTTTCAACAATTAAATATATGAATAATTGTTCATATATTCAATTACATTATATCACGGAATCGGCGTTTGTCAATATATAATTCGTAAAAGGCAAAAAAAGAGGAGGTCTCAGGGACCTCCGCGTTTTAAAATTTTTCTAAAAACGAATGCGCATCGCCGTCGGTTTTATAGCCCGGGAAGGTATCAAGACAGACGGAGTGAATACTTTTAAAAATATTGTGCTCGACGTCGGGGTTTTTCTTTTTAAGCTCGGCTATCAGCGCCTTGACCTCGCGGCGCTTGCTCTCGCCTATTCCGTCGTCCGAGGTTGAGTATTCGTTTACGAAGCGGCAGGCGCACTGAATAAACTCAAGCCCGTTATACCTTACCCACGCGAGAATTGCGCTTTCATTTATACAGTACATCGGGCGGATAAGCTCCATCCCTTCAAAATTCGTCGAGTGAAGCTTTGGAAGCATCGCCTGAAGCTGCGAGCCGTAGAGCATCCCTAAAAGCGTGGTTTCAATCACGTCGGAAAAATGGTGACCGAGCGCGATTTTATTACAACCGAGCTCCTTCGCCTTAGCGTAAAGATGGCCCCTTCTCATTCTCGCGCAGAGGTAGCACGGCTTACCGCCGACGCTTTCCGTCACGGCGAAAATATCGCTTTCAAAAACCGTTAGCGGAACGTTGAGAAGCCTTGCGTTTTCCTCAATTCTTCTTCGGTTTTCCTCATTATAGCCCGGGTCCATACAGATAAAGACGAGCTCAAAGTCCGTTTCACTTACGCGCTTTAGTTGCTGAAGCAGCTTCGCCATAAGCATACTGTCCTTACCGCCCGAAATACAGACGGCTATCTTATCCCCGTCGTTTACAAGCTGATAGTTTTTAACGCCCTCGATAAAGGGATTCCATATTTCTTTTCTGTATTTTTTAATTATTGAACGCTCAACGAGCTGGTATTTTTCAAGCTGTCTCGCCATAATTATTCGTTAAAATGATTAAATACTGTATCAAGGCTTACGCTCTTTTCGTTTACGAGCTCGTCCTTACCGAAAAAGATTTTTCCGTCCTTAAAGGTGAACTCAAAGCTCTCGTTTTCGTTAATCGGGTCCTCAAGCCCGATAACCGTTTCACCGTCGGAAATTTTAGCCTCGTAGTCCTCGCTCGTAGAGAAATACTCAGCGTCGAGCCCGTCGGTATTATCGCTGTCAAAATACGAGATTTCAACTCTGTCCCTGCCCGTAAACTCAAAGGCGTAGGCGGTTCTTTCGTCCTCGTCGTAGAGATACCACACGCCATTCTCTATAGCGGCGTATTCTTCGTCGCTGACCGTCGGAGCTTCGGTTACCGTCTCGGTAACGGTCTCGGTTTCGGTTTCCGATACAGCCTCGGTAACGGTCTTTTCCGTCACGGTTACAGCCTCGGTAACAGCTTCCCCCGTCGTGCCGTTTTCGGGCTCCGCGGGCTTTTTCGCGGCGCACGCCGATACGGCGAGCGCAGTTATAACAAGCGTAAGAATAACGACCGTATATTTTTTCATTATAATCACCTCGCGCTTATTTTATCACAAAGAATTGACAATATCAACATTTGAATTATAATAAAAGCATAAACATTTCCGAGAGGTGAAACCGGATGAAAATTATGCTTATTGCCGACGTTCACAACAACCCCGAGGTCGAAAAAGAAAAGCACGACCCGTCGATTGAAAAGCTTAAAAAGATAATAGACACCGTCCCTGCCGACCTTATAGTTTTTTTAGGCGACACGGTGTACGGTCCCGCGGTTAAAAAGGATTTCGCGCTTTACCGAAAATTCAGCCGCGAGGTTTACGACTGCACGAAAAGCGTACCGTTTGCAACGGTTTTCGGCAACCACGACGACGAGGATTCAATTAGCAAAGACGAAATTTTAAGCATTATAGCGGAATATCCTAACGCTCTTACGAACGGAAGAAACTACGTTTTAAAAATAGACGGCGAGACGCTTTTATTTATCGACAGCGGCTCGTATTACGAGGGCGAGGGCAGCTGTTACGACACAGTAAAGCCCGGGATTATAGAGTGGGCAAAGGGCGAAATCAGCGGCACGAAGGCGATACTTTTTCAGCACATTATCGTTCCCGATATTTTATCGCTGGTTACCGGCGAGGCGTTTAACGACGGCGTTGAATACACGGGAGAAATAAAAGAATCCCCCTGCCCGCCCGATATAAACACGGGAGAGCTGAGGGAGCTTTCGCCTTATCTTAAAGCCGCCGTTTTCGGTCACGACCACGAAAACAGCTTTGAGGTTGAGCTTATGGGAGTAAAGCTTATTCAATGCGCCGGCGCAGGGCTTCAGTCCTACGAATATCCGCAGCCGCCGAGCGTAAAAATACTTGATACGAAAACGCTTGAAACGAGGCGGATACCGATATAAACCGGAACCGTCGTACGGTTAATACAGCGTTAACTCGCGAGCTATACCCTTATAACCGCCGCCCGTTACGAACTGCGGCAGACCGTCGGCGACCTCGCTTTCATAACTGAAATGAAGATGACCCGTAAGAATCGCTTTAATCAGCGGTTCTTTTTTTATGTATTCAATCGTCCTCAGCGTCGGCTCGTCGGGTCTCTGCTGAACTGCGCGGAACTCGCTGTAACGGAGAAGATTCTCCTCGTCAACGCCCGAAAGATAGGTACACGGCTCGTCCGGGAGAATTTCAAAATGGTAGTCAAAAAGCGACTGCTCAAAGAGCGGAGCGTGGAAAGCGAGAATAATCGGAAGTCCTTTTTCGACCTCCTTTTTAAGCCTCAGAAGCTGCCACTCCGCAAAAAGATGATAGCCGTTATCTATCCCGACAATATTAACGCCGCCGACGGTTCTTGAGTTAAAGAACATCGGTACGCCGAAGCCGCCCATTCTTTCGATTTCCATATAACTGTTCATACGGTAAGCGAGGTCCTCCCACGCTTCGCCGACGTATTGAGAATACTCGTGATTTCCCGCGATATAAAAGATTTTTTCGTTCTTAAGAAGCTCGCGCGCGAAGTCGGTATTTGCATACGAAACGAAGTCAGTAAGGTCGCCCGTGTGAACGAGTAAATCGCAGTTTTCTTCAGCGTAAGCGATATGCTCGCGGAGATAGCTCTCTTTTTCGGGAGCGTTAAAGCGCCCCGCGAGAGCGTGCTTTCTTTCGTTATCGCGTTCGTCGGCAAACGCAACGTGCGAATCGGTAACGTGAAGCAGCTTCACGGGCTTTTCAAGACCGATATTAAGCCCGGTTTTAATAAGTTTCATAGTTTATTTCCTTTTTTTATAAATAGAATATCCGATAATTCCCGCCGCCGTACCTCCGAGGAAGGCGACCGCGATTACCGCTATTACAATTAAAGAGCTCATATAAGCACCTCCCGATACCGTTATTATAACACATATTGAAAGTTCGGTCGGTTACAAACTTTGTAACTTATTTTTCCAAAATTGTAAATTTTAAAATTAAGTATTGCAAAACTGTAATATTTATATTAAAATACATATTATGGCTACTACCACCAGAAAACGAAAGAAAACGACATCAAAAACGAAGAGAAAAAAGGCTAAAAAGAAAAATACCGTTCGGGATAATAAAAGGATAACCGTCGCGGTTGCCGTTTCGGTTATACTTCTCGCAGCGCTCGTATCCGTACTGCTCTTTATCAGAGGCAGCGCGCCGAAGGGAAAAATCGAGCTCAGCCGCGAGGTCGCCGAGGGAATCGACGTTTCCTCGCACAACGGAAAAATAAACTGGAATAAGGTAAGCGAGAACACGGATTTCGCGTTTATACGCGTCGGCTGCAGAGGCTACACTCAGGGCGAAATCAGTAAGGATTCGCGCGCTGACTATAATCTTAAGCACGCTAACAGGAACGGCGTTCCCGTCGGAGTATATTTCTATTCTCAGGCGGTAAACGAAAAGGAAGCCGAAGAGGAAGCGGAATTTCTTATAGAAAGCATTAAGAACTATAACGTTTCCCTTCCCGTCGTAATTGATTTTGAATACCCGACGAAAAGCGGAAAACACACGGGAAGAACGTTCGAAGCGGGACTTTCAAAAAAGGAAAGAACGGTGCTCATTAACGCCTTTTGCGACAGGGTCAGAACGGCGGGCTACACGCCGGGCGTCTACGCCTCGTCTTACATATACAAAAGCGAGCTTATTATGAAAAGCATACCGAAGGACGTTTTTATCTGGGTTGCGGATTATAACGAATCGGTTACTTATAACGGCTTCTACGACATCTGGCAGTATTCCGAAAAGGGAAGCTGTAAGGGTGTAAGCAGTAAATACGTCGATAAAAACTATTTCTATACCAAGAAGAGATTATAAGGGTGACTTATGAAGAAGCTTTCTGAAATCACGGCTTTAATAATTGCGGTAATCACGGCATTTTCCATGCCGTTTTCGGCGTGGGCTTATACGTCGGGAAGTATTTTCACCTCCTCGACTTATACCCATCAGGAAAGATACAGCAAAAATAACGGCTACGCTCTTCTTCAGGGTATCGACGTTTCAAATCATAACGATACGGTCAAGTGGAGCGCCGTTAAAAAGGCGGGAGTCGACTTTGCCGTCGTCCGTATAGGCTGCAGAGGCTACGCAAAAGCGGGAACGCTTATGGAGGATACCCTTTATAAAGAGAACATCGAGGGCGCGTTTAAGGCGGGACTCGACGTCGGCGTATATTTTTATTCTCAGGCTACGACAAAAGCCGAAGCTATAGAAGAGGCTCAATACGTTATCGAGCGCATTAAACCGTACAGGAATAAGATTACGCTTCCCGTTTATTTCGACTATGAATTCGCGGGCGTTTCAAGCGGAAGGCTTGACAAGGCGTGGCGCGAAGGCACGGTAAATAAAAATAAGATGACAAGCTTTACGAAGGCGTTTTGTAACACGGTTATAAACAACGGCTTCGATGCGGGAGTTTACGCAAGCAAGTATTTCCTGTACGATAATATCGACTACACTCAGCTTGAAAACAGCTACGATATCTGGGTTGCCCATTACGCGACCAAGACCGACTATAAGGGCGAATACAGTATCTGGCAGTTCTCGTCAAAGGGTAAAATCAGCGGTATAAACGGTTACGTCGACAGTAACTTTATGTATACTCAGAACACCTTCGACGACGTCGTGGTTGAAAAGCAGGCGTACACCGGCGAAGAAATAACGCCCGACTTCAGGGTTACGTATAAGGGCGAGCCGCTCAGGCTCGGTTACGACTACTACGTCGACAGCACGAAGAACAATATAAACTACGGTACGGCGAGCGCCGTAATTCACGGTATTTCAAAATACGCGGGACTTAAGGCGAAAACGGTTAAATTCGATATCGTTCCCTCCGCTCCCGAGCTTCCGCCCGAGCTTACGAAGCGCGAGGCGAAAGCGCTCAGCTTCAAATGGGCTGAGCATCCCGAGGCGGAAGGCTACCGTATAAGCTGTTACCGCGGAGATACGCTCGTTGCCTCGACCGATACCGCCGAGCTTTCGGGAAGAGTTGAGGAGCTTACGGGCGCGGTTAATTACAGCGTGCGGGTCTGCGCTTACAGAAACGTCGGAAATAAAAGGTATTACGGTATTGAAAGCGAAGCCTTAAGCGCCGTTACGAAGCCTCAGATAGTTACGGGCGTTAAGGACGCCTCGCCGGGCGCTGACAGCGTTACGGTTAAATGGGATAAGCAGGCGGGAGCCGCGGGCTATGCCGTTTATCTCAGAAACGAGGAGGCGGGCAGGTACGAGAAGCTCGCCGAGGTCAAGACTAATAAGTACACCTTAACGAAGCTTAAGGCGAACACCAAATACAAGGTCAAAATCAAGGCGTTTACGACTACGGAAACGGGCGACACGGTTTACGGCGCTATCAGCGCTCTCTGTAAGGCTTATACCGCTCCTAAAGCTCCGAAGCTCAAGTACGCGGTTTCAAAATCCACGAAGAAGATTACCTCAAAATGGAGCAAGGTTACCGCCGCAAAGGGCTATCAGGTAATGTGGAGCACTACGAGCGGTTTTACTCAGAATAAAAAGAGCGTTAAGGTTAAAGGCGTTACAAAGACCACCGTTAAAACGGCGCGCTCGGCGGGAAGCTATTACGTCAGAGTAAGAGCTTATACCGTTCATAACGGAAAGACCTATTACTCCGCATGGAGCAACAGCATACATCTTTACACTAAATAGGATTAACTATGTTCACCAAAGCACTTTCAATAATATTAGCGGCTGTTATGGCATTAAACAGCTCTGCGGCTTTTCCGCAGAGCTTTTTAAGTGACGCTCTCTCGTCGGTTTCGGTATTCGCATCCGACAGCTTCGAGGCGCAGCTTTCGGCACTTATAAGCAAATACGACGAAGCGCTCGGCGGCGCTCCCTCAAGGTATAAAACGAGGCGCGTTATCGCCTCTTCCGACGGCGAGCTTAAAAACACCTTCGGCGCGGAGAAAATGCTCTGTGACGGTCAGGGCACGTACGTCTTTCAGTTTAAAACGGAGGCTGAGGCGCGGCGCGCTCACAGGGCGCTTTCCGCCGATAAAAGAGTAAGTGAAGCCGTACCGGACGGAGCGGTTCACGCCTTCGGCGATATTAAAATAAGAAACGGCGCAAGGCTGATTAATTCGGACAGATACAAGGAGTATCTTAAATCAAAAAGCAAGAACGAAAGAATTGTCGTAGCCGTACTCGACACGGGAGTCGACACGGAGCACGACGTCTTTTTCAGACGCTGTATAAAGGGCTATAACGCGTATAAGAACAACAGTAACATATCGGACTCCAACGGTCACGGAACGCACGTGGCGGGCATTATAGCGGACAACACGCCCGAAAACGTAAAGATTATGCCCGTAAAGGTTCTTACGGGACTCGGAGCAGGCTCGGACACGGCGATTAAGCTCGGTATAGAGTACGCGGTAAAGCACGGCGCCGACGTTATTAACTTAAGCCTCGGCGGAAGCTGTACGGAAAAGGGATGTCCGATTAAAAAAGCAATACGCAAAGCGGTCGAAAAGGGAGTTACGGTTATCGTGGCGGCAGGAAACGACGCTGCGGATACAAAATACACCTGTCCCGCCTGTATGAGCGAAACCGTAACAGTCGCTTCAACCAACGAATACGGCTCTAAGATTTCCGATTTCAGTAACTTCGGCGACTCGGTTGACCTCGCCGCGCCGGGCGAGAATATTGAGAGCGCTTATTTAGGTAAAACCAACGCGCAGCTCAGCGGAACCTCAATGGCAACTCCCTTCGCGAGCGCCGCGGCGGCGCTTCTTCTTACAAACAATCCTTCGCTGAAGCCCGCAGGCTTAAAAACCGCGCTTAAGGGCTGCTGCGCCGATATGTATAACACGGGCAGGGACAGGCTTTCGGGCGCGGGAATTATAAACCTCGGCATCGCGCTCGGCGATAAGCTCGCGGCGGATAAAATAACGCTTCCTCTTGATAAGAGCCTTGAAATGAATTACTTTAAGCACGCGGCGTGGTATCTTTCGGGCGCCGAGGCGCTCTCGGGTGAAACGACGGAAAGCGCGGCGGGAGATATTTACTCGCCGAGTATCACGGACAGAAGCTTCGAGGCGAAAAGCTCCGACCCGAGCGTTGCGGTATTCAACGGAAAATACATCGTGCCTAAGGGACAGGGCACGGCGGTTATTACGCTTAAATCGAAAAACGGCGGCTCAACGAGCGTAACCGTCAAGGTCAACGCTCTCAGCGTCTGGACCGACTCCGCCTCAAAAAAATTCGGCGGCGGAAAGGGCACGAAAAAGAAGCCGTATCTTATAAAGAACGCGGCTCAGCTTGCTAAGCTTTCCAGGGACGTGAGAAACGGAAGGCTCTATAACGGCAAGTATTTTAAGATAACGAAAAACATCAATCTTAAGGGTAAGCTCTGGCACAGCATAGGCTGTTACCGATACGAAAACTCCTTCCTTGACACAGAGCTTGTATGCTATTCCTTCGGCGGCGTACTGGACGGAGCGAACCACAGGATAAAGAATATGACCGTTTTCTCCGACGCGCTTCAGCAGGCTAAGGGAGATACCTTCCCCGTGAACGCGCTATGGTACGAAAACGGAGGACTTTTCGGCACGGTGGCAAACGCAACGGTTAAGCGCCTCGGCGTAGAGAACGCGAGGATAACGAACAGCGAAAGCGGTATTTTCGCCCAGAGCGTCGGCAGTCTTTCAACGGTTAACAGATGCTTTACAAGCGGAACGAGCGAGGGCAGCGGATTTTCTTACTACGTCGGCGATTACGGAGTGAGCATTAAAAACTGCTACTCCTCGGCAAGCGTTAAAAACGGCGGTATGTTTAATTATATCTATTCGTCCGATTCCGAAAGCGCGGTAAGAATCAGTAACTGCTTCTTCTGCGGCAAAACGGCGGGCGAAAGCGGCGGTTTTGCGGATAGAATAGAAAGCGCCGCGGAGTTTAACGCGATTCTTACGAACTGCTTTTCCGTTTCAAAAAGCGGAGGCGGATTTATAAGGGAGAATATCTACTCCCCTCTTTACCGTTGCTATTACAATAAGAGCAATAATAAGGGAATAAAAAGAAAACGCGGTCCTCAGACCGTTCAGCTAAAGGCTAAAAGCGCCGCCTTCTTTAAGAAAAAGAAGAATTATAAAAAAGCGAAAAGCTGGAAAAAATCGTCGCCGTGGGATTTTAAAAACACCTGGGCGATAAACAAAAAAATAAACGGCGGCTACCCGTATCTTAAGCACATTAAGCCGTCGGGCAAAAACTGATATATAACAAAAAGAGGGACGCCCCGTCAGCGTCCCTTTGTTATACGGTCGGGCGTAAACACCGCTTCAGCTTTAATTATTGACTACTTAATTAACAGATGATAAAATATAACCAGAGATTATTATATATTTAAGGAGTATCAGCATGAAAAGTAACGTGCGAAGCGAACGCCGCCCCCTTCAACACATAAAAAAAATAACGGCGATAATTCTTTCGTTGATAATGCTTCTCAGCGTAGCGTCAAGCGTTGAGCTGCCCGTTTTTGCAGACGATATGCCCGCAAGCGGTGTCTGCGGTGAAAACGTAACCTACGTCTTTGATTCCTCAACGGGAGTTCTGACCGTCAGCGGTACGGGAGGAATGGATGATTATTCCTGGGGCTCGTCGCCCTTTTATAATAATTTATTGATTGAAAAAGTTGTTGTTGAAAACGGTGTTACAAGAATAGGCTCGTATGCGTTTAAAGGCTGCACAGCCATAACAAGCATGAAAATCGGAAAAGACGTAACAAGCATCGGACGCTCCGGAAATGATTGCTTCCCGAACTTAGCCGATATTACCGTTAGCAGCGGCAATACGGTATTTGACAGCAGAAACGGTTGCAATGCAATTATTGTAACCACACATAACGCATTAGTTTTAGGTTGTAAGAATACGGTTATCCCCGACAGCGTAACAAGCATCGGTGATTATGCATTTTACCGTTGCACAGGCTTAACAGGCATAACTATCCCCGACGGCGTAACAAGCATAGGCCGTTCTGCATTTTACGGTTGCACAGGCTTAACAAGCATAACTATCCCCGACAGCGTAACAAGCATCGGTGATTATGCATTTTACCGTTGCGCAGGTTTAACAAGCATAACTATCCCCGACGGCGTAACAAGCATAGGCAGTTATACATTTGAAGGTTGCACAGGATTAACAAGCATAACCATCCCCGACAGTGTAACAAGCATAGGCGAACATGCATTTGAAGATTGCACAGGATTAACAAGCATAACCATCCCCGACAGCGTAACAAGCATAGGCAGTTATACATTTGACGGTTGCACAGGCTTAACAGGCATAACTATCCCCGACAGCGTAACAAGCATAAGCGGTTCTGCATTTTCCGATTGCACAGGCTTAACAAGCATAACTATCCCCGATAGCGTAACAAGCATAGGTGGTTATACATTTACCGGTTGCACAGGCTTAACAAGCATAACTATCCCCGACAGCGTAACAAGCATCGGTGATTATGCATTTTACCGTTGCACAGGCTTAACAAGCGTAACAATACCTAACAGTGTAACAAGCATAGGAAACCGTGCATTTTCTCTTTGCAAAGGCTTAACAAGCGTAACAATCCCCGACGGCGTAACAAGCATTGGTGATTATGCATTTTCCGATTGCTACAATATAACAGATATCTATTTTCCCGGCTCAGAAAGTCAGTTTAACAGTATCCGTATTGGTGATAATAATGACTGTTTTAAAACAGTAAACATATCTTATAATTACAGTACCGACGGTATCGCTAATCCGTGCGTTAATCATACCTGGAACGAGGGTATAAAAACCGACGAGCCGAATTGTACCGATTCGGGATTCATAACTTATACCTGTACCCTTTGCGGCGCAACAAAAAAAGATGAAATCCCGACAAACGGCGTTCACAATTACAACAGCGGCGAAGTAACAACTCAGCCTACCTGTACCGAAGACGGCGTTAAAACCTTTACCTGTACCCTCTGCGGAGACAGCTATGCGGAGAGCATTCCCGCAACGGGTAACCACTCTTATAATAACGGAGTTGTAACAACTCAGCCTACCTGTACCGAAGACGGCGTTAAAACCTTTACCTGTACCGTTTGCGGAAACAGCTATACGGAAACGGTAAACAAGCTCGGGCACAGCTATAACGACATAGTAATAGTTCAGCCTACCTGTACCGAAGACGGCGTTAAAGCCTTTACCTGTGCCCTCTGCGGAAACAGCTATACGGAAACGGTAAACAAGCTCGGTCACAGCTATAACGGTATGGTTACGACTCAGCCTACCTGTACCGAAGACGGCGTTAAAACCTTTACCTGTACCCTCTGCGGAGACAGCTATACGGAAACTGTAAGCAAGCTCGGTCACAGCTATAACGGTATGGTTACGACTCAGCCTACCTGTACCGAAGACGGCGTTAAAACCTTTACCTGT
>JAILGO010000015.1 GCA_024696725.1 Eubacterium sp.
GATATGAACACGTTTTTAATTTCACTCTCCTCAATTATTGAGGACTTCAAATCGGATTTTGATTTGAACTTTATTCAGAAGGACCGTTGGGTGCTTATGGTAAAGGGTCTCGGAAGCACGCTTCTTATTACGCTTTGCGCTGCGCTTATAGGCGTAGTCATAGGCGTTATAGTAGCGGCGATAAGGACCTCTTTCGATAAGAACTACGAAACGATGAAGCTTCGCGGCGGAATCGGTTATCACGTTCTTAAGGTACTTAACGGAATATGCAAGCTGTATTTAACGGTATTCAGAGGAACTCCCGTTGTCGTTCAGCTTCTTATTATTTATTTTATAATTCTTCCGAAATCCGAGGGACTTACGGTTGCAATCATTGCCTTCGGTATCAACTCAGGCGCTTACGTTGCGGAGATTTTCCGCGGAGGCATAATGAGTATCGACACAGGTCAGTTCGAGGCGGGACGCTCAATCGGCTTCAATTACGTTCAGACTATGCGTTATATTATTATACCGCAGATGTTCAAGAACGTGCTCCCCGCCCTGCTCAACGAGTTTATCGCTCTTTTAAAAGAGACCTCGGTTGCAGGCTATGTTGCAATACGCGACCTTACAAAAGCCGGAAACAGCATTTCGGGCGTTACGTATTCGTACTATATGCCGCTTCTTACGGTTGCGCTTGTTTATCTTGTTCTCGTAATTCTTCTTACAAGAATCGTGGGAATAGTTGAAAGGAGGCTGCGTAAGAGTGAACGATAACGTAATTATTGAAGTAAAGGATTTAAAAAAGCATTATATCGGCGGAGAGGTCAAGGCGCTCAACGGCGTTACGGCCGATATCAGAAAGGGCGAGGTTGTAGTTATTGTCGGACCCTCGGGCTCGGGAAAATCGACCTTTTTACGCTCGCTGAATCTTCTTGAAATCCCGTCAAGCGGTCAGATTATATTCGAGGGCGACGACCTCACCGACCCGAAGCTTGACATTAACGCTCACCGTCAGAGAATGGGAATGGTCTTTCAGCATTTTAACCTTTTCCCGAATATGACGATACTTAAAAACCTCACCATCGCTCCCATGAAGCTTCTTAAAAAGAGCAAGGAGGAGGCAGAGGCTAAGGCTATGGAGCTTCTTACAAAGGTAGGACTTCAGGACAGGGCTGACGCTTATCCGAGCCAGCTTTCGGGCGGACAGAAGCAGAGAGTCGCTATCGTACGCGCGCTTTGTATGGAGCCTGACGTAATGCTTTTCGACGAGCCGACGTCAGCGCTCGACCCCGAAATGGTCGGAGAGGTTTTACAGGTTATGAAGGACCTCGCAAACGACGGAATGACTATGGTAGTCGTTACTCACGAAATGGGCTTCGCAAAGGAAGTCGGTTCGCGCGTAATCTTCTTCGACGAAGGTATTATTAAAGAGGAAAACACACCCGAAGAATTTTTCTCAAATCCGCAGAATCCGAGGCTTGTGGATTTTCTTTCAAAAGTATTATAATATAAAGAAAGAACGAGGTTTAACCCTCGTTCTTTTTTTCTTTCTTTTCGTTTTCTTCGTTTCGTTTAAGCATAGCCTCTTCAAATCTGCTGAGCTGAGGCGGTATTTCATAGGGACAATTCTCTGCATTCAAATCTGCTTCAAGAAGCTTTTTAACCTCGTCTTCATATTCCTCTCTTTCAAGATGTCCTTCATCGAATTCATTTTCAAGAGAAAGGAATATAAGATATCTTTTGTCGGGGTCGGGACGCTTTGCAATCTCGTCAAGAATGCTCTCCTCAAGCTTCTTTTCCTTCTTAATTGCCTTTTTTGTTTCTGCAACGGCAAGCTTTTCCTCAGCCTTTTCCTCGGCTGTAATGGGAACCACAACCGCCTGTTTTACGTTTTCCTTAGGTCTTACGGTCTTTTCCTCATAAATTGCAGCCACTTCGTCCACGTCGCCGTGAGCGATAATATTACCGTGCTCAAGAAGTATCGCCTTATTACAGATAGCCTTAACCTGCTCAATGCTGTGAGATACGAAAAGCACCGTAACTCCCCTGTCGAACATCGCCTTAACCTTACCGAGACTCTTTTTTCTGAACTTGGCGTCGCCGACGGAAAGAACCTCGTCGAGAATAAGAATATCGGGCTCAACGGCGGTTGCAATCGAGAAGCCGAGTCTTGCTCTCATACCCGAGGAATAGTTCTTAACGGGGACCTCGATAAACTTACCGAGCTCGGAGAATTCAATAATCTCGTCAATTTTATTCTCGATATAGCTTCTTGAATAACCGAGAATAGCGCCGTAAAGGTAGATATTTTCTCTTCCCGAATAGTTCGGGTCGAAGCCTGCGCCGAGCTCAAGCAAAGGAGCGATAACGCCCTTTTTCGTTATCTTGCCGTCGGTGGGCTTATATACGCCGACTATAGTTTTTAAAAGCGTACTTTTACCTGCGCCGTTAAGACCTAAAATAGCAAGCCTGTCGCCCTTTTTGACCTCAAAATTAATATCGTTCAGAGCAACAAAATTATTATACTCGAGCTTTCCCTTAAGCATACGGATAAAGTATTCCTTTAAATTATCTACCTTCTCCTTATTAAGGGTAAACTTCATAGTTACGTGTTCAACCTTTATTACAACCTCGTCGGTTATTACAGGCTCAGTATTTGTATTCATATTTCAACCTCTTGATTTGGTTTAATTATTTTCGTTTCTGTTTAACCTCCACACGACGGCGGCAACGATAAGTCCCGTAAAGAACAGCACTGCCGAGGAAACGCCGACGCTGAAAATACATTTATCAACGTATTCGGTAAGCGCCTGACTGAAATACAGCGGATAGAGCAGAAGCCTTTTAAAATGCTTTACCGCTTCTACTCCTACCACGAGAAGAATATTCATCAAGCCGGCGGCGAAGAACGAAACGGCAATATCCCTTAACGCGCGGTACAGCTTCGTTCCGATTGATACCACGAACAAAGCGAGCACAAGCGCAAGAAGAAATACTGCAGCCGCCGCAATTAACGAAGCAGTCTGAGCAAAAGACAGCACGGAGCTCAAACGGTCTGTAAACTTAAGGCGCGTAACGCCCGTTAAATAATCAGTTATCTTTTTACTGAACTGCTTAACGTCTTTTTCTGTATTCCCCGCGGTTGAGATATTGTACTTTTTCAGCATACTCAGAGTAGAATCCTCAAGGTCCTTTCCGAGCGTTGCTATATAGTCGGTATAAGTCGTATCCGTATAATCCTCGGACGCGCTTAAAATACCGTTATAATATGCCTTCTGTATTCTGTAAACCGAGTTATAGCTTACCGTTTCGTCAATACTGTCGTACGGTATGGCGCACTCGTCACACAGGTCGTGAGCGTAGTCATACACGCTTTTATATACGCCCGATACGTAGGTATCGGAGGTAAAGGTATTAATGATTGCGCTTTTGGAAACAAAGCTCGTCCTCACACAGAGCATTAAGCTTAAAAACGAAATCGAAAGGAAAAGGAAGAAAGCGAGTATTCTTCTCACCGTTTTCTGCCCCTTTGTTTCGCTTCGGCGGTGCTTTTTATGATTACTGCTCATTCTGCACCTCCTTAACCACGGGTCCGGAAACGTAGCTTGCGCTGACTATATACTTTTTATTACCGAAAACCGAAAAGGCTTTTTTATCGGCTGCGGTTATAAGATAAAGCGTTTCGCCGTCACTTTTCGGCATAGCGTTGCTGAGCGTTATATCGGTCACCTTATACTTATAAACGCCCCACGTCGTAACGAAGGTAATAATATCATCCTTTTCAAGATTATAAAGCGCTTTAAAGCCGCCCGTCGAATCGGCGGATATCTCTATCGCCTTACCCATACCCGGAAGCGCCATTTTTGTATTCATACCCGCGCCGCCGCGGTATGACACGCGGTTACTGCCGTAATAGACCGAGGTATTAAAGCCCGCCTTTTCACAAATAAGCTCGCCTGTCTTGGCAAAGCCGAGCGGACGCTTTACGGTTACGGTTCCGTCCTTTTTATCGGAAGGGGTATAATCTCCGTCGCTGAGCGAATAATCGCCGATTCCAGCGACGTAAGCGTTCTGTACCTTATGCACAGTTTTAACCGATACGCCGAGCATTACAAGACAGAGCGGTAAAACTGCAGCAAGCGATATTAAAACGTATATTATGGGAAGCGTAAAATACTGCCTTACCGAATTATGCTTTTTTGCTTTTTTAGCTTTATCAGACATATTATCATCCTCATACTGACGCCGCTCAGGGAAAATCAATTACGGATTTATTAAAGTATTATACCATTAAAAGACAATAAATGCAATCTATATTTATTATTATATAATAAAGCCGCCGAGACTCTACGTCGCGGCGGCTTCGGTTCTTTATTCGATACCCGTTACCTTATACTCGAGCTCCTCAACGGTTTTTGTTAAAAGCGCGTCGTCGACGTCCTCGGTTAAGGTTAAAACTGCTTTGTTTTCTGTATGGCTCGGCACAGCCTCTGCTACGCCGTCAAGCGCCTCAAGCGCGGTTTTTACCGCCTTTTCGCAGTGAGCGCACATCATGCCTTCAATTTTCATTGTTTTTGTCATTGTATCATTCTCCTTATTATTTATCTCGGGAATTTCAAACTCAATCGGGCCAGCCTTCTTATCTCCTGACGAGTCGTGTACTCTGAAGAGATTAAGTCTTAAAGCGTTGGATACTACGCAGAAGGACGAAAGGCTCATCGCCGCCGCACCGAACACGGGCTTCAGCAGCCAGCCCGTCATCGGAATAAAGAGTCCCGCGGCGAGCGGTATTCCGATAACGTTATAAATAAACGCCCAGAAAAGATTTTCATATATATTACGGAGCGTTGCGCGTGAAAGCCTTATAGCCGCGGGAACGTCGCTCAGTCTGTTATTCATAAGAACGATATCCGCTGCGTCGGCTGCAATATCGGTACCCGAGCTTACGGCTATACCTATATCGGCTCTTGTAAGAGCGGGAGCGTCGTTAATTCCGTCGCCCACCATGGCGACCTTACCCTGCTCGCACAGAGCGCTTATTATAGCCTCCTTGCCGTCGGGCATAACGTCGCTGATTACCGCGTCCACGCCGACCTGTTTACCTATAGCGTCGGCGGTATTTTTATTATCGCCCGTAAGCATAACTACGCGTATTCCCATATTCTGAAGCTCTTTTACAGCCTCGGCGCTGTCCTCTTTAACGACGTCGGCAACCGCGATAATACCCGCAAGCTGACGTCCTACGGTAAAGAGGAGCGGCGTCTTTCCGCCGTTCGAGAGCTCCTCGGCTTTTTTTCGCAGCTCTTCGCTGATTTTCGTATTACCGCTTATAAACGCGAGGCTTCCGCCGCGCACCTTTTTATTCTTAATCAGGGCGCTGACGCCGCTTCCCGCAATCACTTCAAAATCCTTACTTTTGATAAGCTCTGCAGAGCGTTCCTCGGCGCACCTTACGATAGCCCTCGCAAGCGGGTGCTCGCTTTTTATTTCAAGCGAATACGCAAGCGAGAGAAGCTGGTCCTCGTCGATTTTATTAGGAATTATATCGGTAACCTGCGGCTCGCCCTTTGTTATTGTACCGGTCTTATCGAGAGCTACTATTTTAACTCTTCCCGTCTCCTCAAGCGCCGCGGCGGTTTTAAACAGTATTCCGTTTTTAGCGCCCTTTCCGCTTCCGACCATAATCGCAACGGGAGTTGCAAGACCTAAAGCGCAGGGACATGAAATTACGAGCACGGTAATTCCTCTTGAAAGGGCAAAGCCGAACCCGCTTCCTACGGCAAGCCAGATAAAGAACGCGAGCATACCGATACCGATAACCACCGGCACGAACACGCCCGAAACCTTATCGGCTACCTTTGCAATAGGAGCTTTCGACGCGGCGGTATCGCTTACAAGCTTAATAATCTTTGAAAGCGTCGTGTCGCTTCCGACTCCAGAGGCGCAGCACCTTATATAGCCCGAGGAATTAATCGTTGCGGCGTAAACGCGTTCGCCCTCTGTTTTATCGACGGGTATACTCTCGCCCGTCAGCGCCGACTCGTCGAGCGCAGCCGTACCCTCAATTATATCTCCGTCAACGGGTATACGCTCACCCGAGCGCACAACAAATATATCGCCGACGTTTACCATGGATACGGGGACAGTAACTTCCTTTCCGTCGCGTAACAGCACAGCAGTTTCCGGAGCGAGCGACATAAGTCCTTTAAGCGCGTCGGTAGTTTTTCCCTTCGAATACGACTCAAGCATTTTTCCGACTGTAATAAGGACTAAAATCATAGCCGCCGATTCAAAATACAGCTCATTAACACAGTCCCCCACGCCCTTTAAGTCGCCGTTCATCTGATAAGCGCTCATCATAAAAAGCTGAACGGTACTGTAAATAAACGAGGCGCCCGAGCCGAGAGATACAAGCGTATCCATATTCGGCGCACGGTGAATTACGCCCTTAAAGCCGTTTATAAAGAATTTCTGATTTATAACTATTACGGTCACCGAAAGAAGAAGCTGGGCAAGTCCGAGCGCTACCGGATTAGAATCAAGAAAAGCCGGAAGCGGAAAGCTCCACATCGAATGTCCCATAGACATATACATAAGAGGAAACAGGAACAGGAGCGAAAGCAGAAGTCTTTTACGGATTTTCGGCGTTTCGGTATCCTTTAAATCCGACTTTTCTCCCCCGTACTGTATATTATCTCCCTGAAGCGACGCTCCGTAGCCAGCCGCTTCAACCGCTTTTATTATCTCATCGGGCGAGGCGCTTCCCCCGACGCTCATTGAATTGGTAAGCAGGCTTACGGAGCATTCTTCTACCCCTTCAACCGAATTCACCGCTTTTTCAACGCGCGCAGAGCAAGCCGCACAGCTCATACCCGTTACATTGTATTTTTCCATAGTTTATCTCCGTTTGAATTTGGTAATATTATAACTCAGTTTCGCGCGATAATCAAGATAATTAATACTTGAAAGTAATAATATTATGTGTTAAAATATTTTGTAATGATTTTCAGGAAGGACTGACTTTATGAGCGGACATAATAAATGGAGTACAATCAAAAGAAAAAAGGGCGCTAACGACGCCGCAAGAGCTAAGATTTTTACGAAAATAGGAAGAGAGCTTGCCGTTGCGGTTAAAAACGGCGGTCCCGACCCGAATAATAACGCAAAGCTCCGCGACGTTATCGCAAAGGCTAAGCAGAATAACGTTCCCAACGACAATATAGAGCGTATGCTTAAAAAGGCGGCGGGCGATACCGACGGCGCAAACTACGAGGAAATCGTATACGAGGGCTACGGACCGAGCGGCGTTGCGGTAGTTGTTGAGGCGCTTACCGATAACAGAAACCGTACCGCAGGCGAGGTAAGACATTACTTCGACAAGGCGGGCGGTAATATGGGTAACCCCGGCTCGGTTACGTTTATGTTCTCAAAGCAGGGCGTTATCATTATTGAAAAAGAGGACGTCGACGAGGATACTCTTATGGAGGACGCGCTTGAAGCAGGCGCCGCAGATTTTCTTACCGACGAGGAGGATATCTTCGAAATCCGCACGGAAACCTCGGACCTCGGTGCAATACGCGACGAGCTTGAGGGCAAGGGCTACAATATTGTTTCTTCGGAAGCTGCGTATATCCCCGCAACCTACACCCGTCTTGATAATCCCGACGATATGAAGAAAATGGCTAAGATGATTGAAATGTTCGAGGAGAACGAGGACGTTCAGAATATATGGCACAACTGGGAGAACGAGGACGAATACGAGGAATAAACGAAATAAAAAAGGGCTGTCGGTGACAGCCCTTTTAATTATGCTATTTTATGCGGATTCGGATTCGCCGAGAGCGTTTTCTTCCTTATCGGCTTTATGGCGCTCGATAAGCTCGGCTAACATATTTTCGTGGTCCTTCTTTGAAATCTCATACTTAATAGTAGGAGCAATAGCGATAATCATACCGATTGCGGCAGGTACCGTAAGCAGGAACCACATCGCCTCGGAATAGTTCTGATAATCCGTCGCAAAATGCTTAACGCCCGACGCGAGCGCCTTATTCATATCGTCAATGTTTTTACCGGTATAGCCTACCGCGTTATAAGCGTAAGCGGAAATAATTGAGGAGATACCTGCGGAAAGCTTAGTGATAAAGCTCTGACCCGAGAAGAAGATTCCGTCGGGACGGAAGCCGTGGTGATATTCCTCATAGTCGATACAGTCGGAAATCATCATTGACTGACAAACCATAACGAGACCGAAGCCCGCGCCGCCTATTAAGATAAGCGCGCCGAGGATTGCAACGTATTTTACCTCGTCAAGCTCTGTCGGATGGAGCTTGTAAAGAAGGAAGATAAGTCCCGTCGGGATGCCCGAAAGCGCTGAAAGATTATAAAGCGTTTTAACGTCGATTTTCTTAATAAGATACGGGAACACGCCCATAATACCGAACTGACCGATAAAGAAGCCGCCGCCGATTATAAGAAGAATTACGAACATCTTCGGGTTATTCTTAAAGTCGAAGGCTTTATTCATATCGCCGTCGCAGTAATAATATGTGAAAAGAGTCATTACAACGATAGTCATAAGCTGAATAGGAGCACGGAGAACGCCCGAGATAAGAAGTCTTCTGAACGGCTTACAGCTCCACATAAGCTTAAAGCTTTCCTTCATCGTCTTTGTTTCGCCCGATACGGGTACTCTTTCCTTGGTTCCAAGACCTGCAAGCTCAAACAGAACCGAAGCGAAAACCGTAGTGATTATCGCGGCGATAATAAAGCCCTTCTGAGCGTTCGGAGATTCGGGTCCGTTAATTGCCTGTGAAATCGGGATAATACCGACAACCATCGTCGCGCCGAAAATTGAGGCGAAAATTCTTGCGAGAGAGATAAGCTTAGCTCTGTCGCCCTCGTCCTCGGTCATACGCGGAATTATACCCCAGAGAGGAATATCGCCGATAGTATAGCTCATTCCCCAGAGAATATAGGAAAACGCAGCCCACGCGGTAATAAGAACCATCTTGGTCATATCCTGCGCTCTTTCCGCCGCGGCATAGTTTCCGTTAAGGAAGGTTGCGATAGTTATTACCATAACAATCGGCGGAACGAAGAGAAGATAAGGTCTGCACTTACCCCACTTTGTTTTCGTTTTGTCAACGATTGTACCCATCATCGGGTCGTTTATTGCGTCCCAGACTCTTGCAAGAGCCATAATCCAGCCGAGAGCAACGGCGTTCAGACAGATTACGTTCTGAAAATAGAAATACAGTCCCGTAGCTATGATATTGTAAATCATATTCTGTCCGCCGAGACCTACAAGGTACATAGCGGCTTCTCTGCCGGAATAGGTATTCGCTTTCTTTACCTTTTTACCCATAAATATTCCCCCTAAAATCATTTATATAAAACGTGTTCAAAGTGAACTCCGTCTATATCGTGTTCCGTAAGCACTTCCCTTTTGAAGAGCGCTTTATCAAACCTCGGAAAATACGCGTCAGCAGTTTTACATTCGGCGTCAATCTCGGTAAGATACAGGCTGTCGCAAAACGGAAGCAGAGCGGTATAAATGCTTGCGCCGCCTATAACGAAGGCATCACCGCCTGCGAGAGCGAGCGCTTCCTCAAGGCTTTTAACGACCTCGGCGCCGTCCGCGGTATATCCGTCGCGGTGAGTGATAACGATATTCCTTCTTCCCGGAAGCGCCTTAGGGAGCGACTCAAAGGTCTTACGTCCCATTATTACCGGATGTCCCATAGTCGTTTCCTTAAAGAATTTCATATCCTCTTTAAAGTGCCATATCAGCTCGTTGTTACGTCCGAGCTCATAGTTCCTGCCGACAGCGGCGATAAGTGAAAGCATATTCGTTCCCCCTACTGCGCTATCGGGAAAGCAATCTTTCCGAGATGGTTATAATCTATAAGCTTAACATCGAGGCAGTCCCTTGAGTTATCAAACTTAAAGAAGTCGTCGACCTCGGGATTGAGCCAGAGCTTCGGCGCGGGAAGGTCGCCCTCCTCGTCCATTCTGCGTATCTGCTCTTTAATTCCGTCGACCTGATTAACGTAAATATGCGCGTCCTTAATCGACCAGTCGATTGTACCCGGCTTAAGTCCCGTTACCTGTGCGAGCATACAGTTAAGCACGGCGTACTGAGTAACGTTAAACGGAAGTCCGAGAGGAACGTCGCACGAGCGCTGATGCACCCAGCAGTTAAGGCGTCCGTCGGTTACGTCCCATTCGCTCGACCAGACGCAGCTCGGGAGAACGGCGGTATCGAGATAGTCGTTCTGCCACAGAGTCATAACCATTCGTCTGTCCTTCGGGTTCGTTTTTATCGTATTAATAAGATTCTGAGTCATCTGAAACTTATTTACGATATAGCCGTAGGCGGTACCGATAGTATGGGCATATTCCTTACCGAAGTCCTTATGTATCGTCTTTTTCTCAAGCACGCCGTCGGCGTTCGGGAACATCTGAGTCGCCGTCCAGATACCGTTTTCGTCGATTTCCCACTCGTTCCAGATTTTTACGTCGCGCTCCTGAAGCCAGCGTACGTCGTTTGACTGAGCCTGATAAATCCAGAGCATCTCAAGCACAGCCTGACGGATAAACAGCTGCTTTGTGGTCAGAATCGGAAATTCCTCGCCCAAATCAAAATGAAAATGGTGAGACGGTACCTTGATTGTATTTATT
>JAILGO010000025.1 GCA_024696725.1 Eubacterium sp.
ATTGAATTCATAGCGGTGGCGGTGGCGCTCGCTTATATTCTCGGTACCGTAAAGAGAACGGCTAACCGTCCCCTCCTTCAGATGACAGGGATACGCGCCGAGACGTAGCGTTCCGCCCTTATCAATATCCTCATACTGACCGGGGAGAAAATCGAGCACCTTGTTTTTACTCATTTCATCGAACTCGCCCGAGTTCGCGTCCTTAAGTCCCGCTACGTTTCTTGCGTACTCAATTACCGCAATCTGCATACCGAGACAGATTCCGAAATACGCAACGCCGTTTTCTCTTGCGTATTTTGCGGCGCAAATCATACCCTCTATTCCCCTGCTTCCGAAGCCGCCGGGAACGATAATTCCGTCGAGGTCCTTAAGTACCTCCGCGCAGTTTTCTTCGGTAATCGTTTCGGAGTCGAGCCATATAATTTTTACCGTCGCGTCGTGATAATAGCCTGCGTGGCGCAGCGCTTCGGCGACCGAAAGATACGCGTCGTGAAGCTCTATGTATTTACCCACAAGGCCTATCGTTACTCTTTTTCTCTCCGCCCTGATTTTTTCAACGAGCGCCGTCCATTCGGCTAAGTCGGGTTCGGGCGCGGAGATACCGAGCTCACGGCACACAATTTCCGAAAAGCCCGATTTTTCGAGCATAAGCGGCGCCTCGTAGAGATTCGGCAGGGTTATATTCTCAATTACGCAGTCGGGCTTTACGTTACAGAAGAGCGATATTTTATGGAAAATAGTCTCTTCGAGCGGCTTGTCGCAGCGAAGAACGATAATATTCGGGTTAACGCCCATACCCTGAAGCTCTTTTACCGAATGCTGAGTCGGCTTGGTTTTATGCTCGTCCGAGCCGCTCAGAAACGGAACGAGACAAACGTGGATAAACAGGCTGTTCTCCCGTCCTACCTCAAGCGAAATCTGGCGTACCGCCTCAATAAACGGCTGAGATTCAATATCGCCTATAGTGCCGCCTATTTCGGTAATTACAACGTCGGCGTCGGTTTTTCTTCCGACAGAGTATACGAAGTCCTTAATCTCGTTAGTAATATGCGGAATAACCTGAACCGTCGAGCCGAGGTATTCGCCGCGGCGCTCCTTATTAAGAACGTTCCAGTAAACCTTACCCGTGGTAAGATTTGAATACTTATTCAGGTTTTCGTCAATAAAGCGCTCATAGTGTCCGAGGTCGAGATCGGTTTCCGCTCCGTCCTCGGTTACGTAGACCTCTCCGTGCTGAAACGGACTCATAGTTCCGGGGTCTACGTTGATATACGGGTCGAGCTTCTGAGCCGCGACCTTTAAGCCTCTCGCCTTAAGGAGTCTTCCGAGCGAAGCGGCGGTTATTCCCTTTCCGAGTCCCGAAACGACGCCGCCCGTTACAAATATATACTTTGTCATATCAGCCACAGCCTTTCCGCAGTTTAATCCGTTAATCCCATGAGCTTGTATTCTGACAGTATTCGGAGCTGCTGTCAAGCTCGTAATTATAGTAAGAATTATCCTCTGAGGTCTTTTCCTTAACGTTAATTACGTCATTGATAATTATCATTCTCGAAATGAAAGGTATATCTTTAATCATATTTATTCCCCCTGAAACCGACAAAGGCGCCCGGGATATTCCCAAGACGCCTTCGCCTTATATAAAGTTTGTTATAGAATAAATCAGTTAAGTATAATTATACAACGCCCTGAGCAATCATAGCGTCCGCAACCTTTTCAAAGCCCGCAATATTTGCGCCCGCTACGTAATCTCCGTCAAGACCGTATTTCTTCGACGCCTCGTCGATATTATGATAAATATTAACCATAATATCCTGAAGCTTGTGGTCAACCTTTTCAAACGACCAGTAAACGCGCTCGGAGTTCTGGCTCATTTCAAGCGCAGAGGTAGCTACGCCGCCTGCGTTTGCAGCCTTGCCGGGAAGGAAGAGAACGCCCTGCTTCTGAAGGTATTCCGTCGCGTCTCTTGTAGTCGGCATATTAGCGCCCTCCGCAACGGCGATAACGCCGTTTGAAACAAGCTGCTTCGCATCCTCAAGATGAAGCTCGTTCTGAGTAGCGCAGGGAAGCGCGATATCGCACTTAATGCTCCATACGCCTCTGCCCTCGCGGTACTCGGCTGAAGGTCTTGCTGCAGCGTACTCGGTAAGTCTTGCACGGCGGACCTCTTTAACGTCCTTAAGAAGCTCAACGTCGATTCCCTCGGGGTCGTAAATCCAGCCCGTTGAATCGGAAACGGTTACAACCTTTGCGCCGAGCTGCTGAGCCTTTTCAACGGCGTAGATAGCTACGTTACCCGAGCCCGAAACGACTACGGTTTTTCCTTTTATATCAATACCGTGACACTTGAGCATTTCCTGAGTGATATAAAGCAGACCGTAGCCCGTCGCTTCCGTTCTTGTAAGCGAGCCGCCGAAGGATAAGCCTTTACCCGTAAGAACGCCCTCGTAACGCTTCTGAATTCTTTTATACTGACCGAACATATATCCGATTTCTCTTGCGCCGGTTCCGATATCGCCCGCGGGTACGTCGGTATTTTCGCCGATTACCTTACAGAGTTCGGTCATAAAGGACTGACAGAACATCATAATCTCTCTGTCGCTCTTGCCCTTTGGGTTAAAGTCGCTTCCGCCCTTACCGCCGCCGATGGGGAGACCCGTAAGCGAATTCTTGAAAATCTGCTCGAAGCCGAGGAATTTAATAACCGAAAGAGTTACGCTCGGGTGAAGTCTTAAACCGCCTTTGTACGGACCGATAGCCGAGTTGAACTGAACGCGGTAAGCACGGTTAACGTGAACCTGGCCGTTATCGTCAATCCACGGAACACGGAAGCGGAATATTCTTTCAGGCTCGACGAGTCTTTCAAGCAGAGCAAGCTTTCTGTATCTTTCCTCGTTCGCCTCGATAACGGGTCGAAGCGAATCAAAGACCTCGCTTACCGCCTGTAAGAACTCGGGCTCGTTACCGTCCCTCTTCTTTAAAAAATCCATTACTTCGTCAATGTAAGACATATTTTTTCCTCCTGAAAACAGATAAAGGCACCTATAGTACATAAAGATACTACAGACGCCTTTGTCCTAAATATTTAATTTAAAAGATAAAGAGTCCCCGGGTATAACCCAAAGACTCCCTTGCCTTTACAGTAAGATGTTACACTAAAAAAACCGACTTGTCAAGCCTTTTTTCAACTTTTTCTTGACATCATCTTCGGCGTATTATATATTATTTACATAGATAATAAACTGAGCAAAGGCGTTCATTAACTCGGGAGTTTCCCGTTTTTAATGAGCGCATTTTTTGAAAGAGGGTAAAAAAATGAATTATACAAAGGATGAGGTTATTCAGTTTTGTATTGAAGAGGACGTTAAATTTGTACGCCTTGCGTTTTGCGACGTTTGGGGACGTCAGAAGAATATCTCAATTATGTCCGACGAGCTTGAGCGCGCCTTCGGTTACGGCATCGCGCTCGACGGCTCTGCGATACAGGGCTTCGGCGGAGAGATTCATTCCGATTTACTTCTTCACCCCGACGCTGAGACTTTAGTTATATTACCGTGGCGACCCGAGCAGGGCAGAGTAGTAAGGATGTTCTGTTCCATTACCTATCCCGACGGAAAGCCTTTTGAATGCGATACGAGAACTATGCTTAAAAATGCAGTTAACGAGGCTGAAAAGGAAGGCTTCCGCTTTTACTTCGGCGCGGAGCAGGAGTTCTATCTTTTTAAATTAGACGAGAATAACGAGCCCACTAAAATTCCCTACGACAAGGCGGCTTATATGGATTTAGCGCCGTTCGACAAGGGCGAAAACATCCGCCGCGAAATATGTCTTACCTTAGAGAGAATGGGTATATCCCCCGAGAGCTCTCATCATGAGGAGGGTCCGGGACAAAACGAAATTGACTTCCGTTATTCAGACGCGCTTACCGCCGCCGATAACGTTATGACTTTCCAGACTGTTGTTAACACCGTAGCTAACCGAAACGGACTCTGCGCGGATTTTTCGCCAAAGCCGCTCGACGACAAGCCCGGTAACGGCTTCCATATTAATTTTTCCGTTAAATCCGACGACGGAAGCGATAACAATATGCCCTATATGATAGCCGGCGTGCTCGACAAGGCGATTGAAATGACTGCTTTTCTTAATCCTACGGAAAAGTCTTACGACCGTCTCGGAAACAACAAGGCGCCGCGATACGTTTCGTGGTCAAGCGAAAACCGCTCTCAGCTTGTAAGAATTCCTGCGGCAATCGGTCAGTATAAAAGGGCTGAGCTAAGAAGCGCCGACCCGTCGGTTAATCCGTATATCGCGTTTGCGCTGATAATATATTCGGGCTTATACGGAATTAAAAACAAGCTCGATTTACCCTTCGTTGCGGACTTTAATCTGTTTACCGCAGACGAAACGACGCTGTCGCACTTCAAGTCGCTTCCGCTCTCGCTTGAGGAAGCTAAAGCGGCTGCGACGAAAAGCGAATTCATTAAAGAACATATACCCGAAAAGATATTTGACATCTACTGTAAATAAGCGTTAAAAATACGGCTGAAAGGAGGGAGCAGAATGTCATTTGAAAAGCAGGCGTACAGCGTTCTCGTTGTATCCTCGGCCGAAAACTTTCATAACGCAATGTCGGCAATGCTCCCCGAAGTGAGCTTTCAGCCTATAGTCAGCGTACCGACGGTTTCGGCGGCACAGCGCGCAACGGCGGAGCGAAGCTTCGATTTCGTTATTATCAACGCGCCGCTTAAAGACGATTTGGGAATGCGCTTCGCTATAGACTGCAGTACGGCGCACAACTCCCTCGTCCTGTTTTTAATCAGTAACGAAATCCACGGCGACGTATACGAAAAGGTTGCAAGCCACGGCGTTTTCACCCTTCCGAAGCCTATGAACAAGCAAACAATGGATAATGCTCTGCGCTGGCTTCTTACGGCAAAGCGCAAGCTGACCGGCTTTGAAAAGAAAACAACGAAAATTGAAGATAAAATGGAGGAAATCCGTCTTGTAAACAAGGCGAAATGGCTCCTTATCAGTAACGAGGGACTGCTTGAGCCCGAGGCTCACCGCTATCTTGAAAAGGAAGCGATGGACCGCTGTATTACTAAAAAAGCAGTCGCACGGGAAATCATTGATAAATATTCATAATTATAAAACCGGCTGTTAACGCAGCCGGTTATTTTTTAAAAACAATGCTTTTTTATTCCGAGGAAAAAGACAGTAAGCCCGATATCAATAAAAACGTGAAATACCGCGTGGATATATCGCTTCTTTTTTCCGATTCCGTAAAGCGCCGCGCCCGTAAGAAGAAAGGCGCCGCCCGAGAGAAGATAGTAAAACGCGTCCTTCGGCAGTATTTTAAACGCCTTACCGCCCGATACCGCGCAGGCGAGCGACGTACCGATATAAAGGCACATCTGAAGCGCTCTCGTTTTATTAAACGAGAAAAACGTAAGAAGCAGTCCGCTGACCGCTCCGAACCACGCAAACGACGCCATAAGAACGGCGGCGGTTTTTCCCGCCGTTTCGGCTACTGTCGGAACGCAGCCCGTCGCCGTACCCGCAACCGCGAAGAATATCATACAGTGGTCGAGCAGACGAAGAAAACGTTTACGCCCGTCTTTCGTTTCCGCGTGATAGAGAACCGACGTAAGAAACATAACCGTCGTGCCGAAAAAATATAGCGAGGCGCAGATAATGCGAAACAAATCGCCGCTTTTTATTGAAGGGACAAGACAGTAAATAACTATAAAAACGCTGAGGACAAGTCCCGCGGCGTGAGTTACGGTATGTAACCGTTCTTCCCTTTTTGTATATTCAACGAGTGAAACGGATTCCCACGGCTTCAACGCGGCACTTCCCTTCTTGTTTTTTCTTCAGACGCTCAAAGTCGCCCATCCTGTATCGGCGCAAGTATTTACCTTATATTTATTTTCATTAATCCAAAAGCCTCGCGGTCGCTTTACGTCGGCTCCTGAGTTTTTCTCAGGGCTTTTCCGTATCAGGCAAGCCGTAGTATTTATCTATTCCGCCGTATCCGACTATCAGCTTATTCTCTCTCGTTTTCGCTATAAAGCTGTTAAGGCGTTTTTTGAATTCGTCGGGACGTTTTCTCGCGGCGTCAATATAAGCGACGCGGATTCTTTTATACGGCTCGGTAAACGCAAGGTAGTTTTTCCACGCGGTTTTATCCTTTTCAATTTCGGATAATATATCCTCGGGAAAGACGAACGGAGCTTCGATTACGCTCTTAACTTCCTCACGGATTTTCGGGTGAATAAGTCCCTCGCCGTCGAGTCGGATAAGCCGTTCAATATTAGGCTGCGAATACCCGCTTTTCTTTCTTCTCGGGGTGAAGCGGCGGATATGGTGAGCCTCGTCAAGCGTACGCGCGGTACTGTCTATCCAGCCGAAGCACAGCGCCTCCTCAACCGCGTCGTTATATGAAACCCCTGCCTCGCCCGAATCCTTTACGGGAAACACGAACCATATTTCCTTTTCAGTTTCAAAATGCTCCGAAAGCCAGGCTCTCCATTCAGCGCGGCTATCGGTATAAAAGGTATTATTAACTTCCATATCTTTCCCCTTAATACCGAAATACTTAATTATTATAGCATACCCAAAGAAAAAAGTACAGCCGCCCGAAGCGGCTGTACGCCTGTTATTTTTTAGTTACGTTATCGCCGTAAATCGTTTTCCAGTCGTTTTTCATAGAGATTGCAGTCCAGCCGTTTTCTTCACAGCTTTTCTTCATTTTCTCCGCTTTTTCGGGATTTCCGTTTTCACGCTCGGTATCGTCGCAGCAAAGCATAAACGCCTTAGCCTTATACTTATTATCGTTAATCGTGTACTCAGCCATGCTTGAGTCGCTTCCGCTGTTTCCAAAAGCGAGTACGGGCTGCTTTCCGATTTCCTGCTGAATTACGGTAACCTTATTCATATCAAGGTTTTTAACGATAAATTTGCCGCCGAGCACGAGCTGGTCGTTATCGTCGAACTGATACTCAAGTCCGTCGGTATTGCCCTGGTCCGTAGCTACAAGAGAATCGTCGGAGCCGATAATCCGGTTAGACGGTAAATCAAGCGGCGAAGCCTTAACTAGACCTCTTACGATAAATCTGTCGGTACCGCTTACAACATATACGGTAAAGCCATTAGCCTTAAGAAGCTCTACGACCTCGAGCATAGGCTTATAGAACGCCTCTCCTCTCGTCATACCGTTATAGCCGGGCGACGGAGTTTTAGCGAATTCCGCGGCATAATCAACGAATTCCTCGGGAGTAAGACCCGAGAATGCCGAAGCGACAGCCTTTCCGTGACGTTCCATTGAATCAGGCGCAGATACGCCGGTATACATTAACTGCTGAACGTCCTTTAATACATCCTTTTCAAAATCGCTCGCCTTATCCTTATAAGTCGGGTCGTCTTTAATGCGGTATTCATAGATACAATGGTCGAAATAACAGGGGTCGGTTTCGCACGCAAGAGTACCGTCGAGGTCGAACACGGCAATTCTATCCTCTACGGGAATAAAATCAGCCGAATTCTTATCCGTTACGGCTTTAACGTATTGAGTAAGCTCCGACTTAAGCGGCGCGCTGTCGTTCCAGAGCGAAAGCTCCGAACCGGCGTCTGCGGCAGGCAGAGAGGGAGAAATATCCTTACGCTCAAGCACGTAAAGAGTGCTTACGGTCAGTAACGCCATAGCAAGCAAAACGGATATAAATTTCCATACCAGAGAATTATTTTTTGTTTTTTCCATAATACACCTCCTGATTAATTACAGTTAAAATATAGCATCAACAGAGATTCAAGTCAAGAAAGCAGAAATAAATATATAAACCGTACCGTAATCGTCTTTTAATGCCCGTCGTATTGAAAAGAAAACGAGGTTATATTATAATGTTTTCAGTAAGAAATATCGGGAAGGTGTAAAATGAAAGAGTATAAATGGGCGTGCATAGGCTGCGGTCACATAGCAAACGAGACGGCGCAGGCAATGAAAGCCGCGGGAAGAAGCTTTTACGGCGTTTATTCGAGAACGTATAATAAGGCGCTCAGCTTCGCCGCGGAGTACGGAATAGAAAAGGTATACGAGAGCGCCGACGGACTTTTTTCGGATAAGGATATCGACATAGTATACGTCGCTACTCCGCATAACAGACATATAGAATACATCTTAAAGGCCGCAGAAAGCAAAAAGCATATTCTCTGCGAAAAGGCGATTACGCTGAACTCCGACGAGCTTTCAAGGGCTGTAAAGGCGTGCGGGGATAACGGAGTAATACTTGCCGAAGCTATGACGGTTTATCATTTACCCGTACTTAAAGAGGTATCGGAATATATAAAATGCGGAAGGCTCGGAAGGCTTAAAATGATTGAGGTTAACCTCGGAAGCTGCAAGACCTACGATATGACGAACCGCTTTTTCAATCCCGCGCTTGCGGGCGGAGCTATGCTTGATATAGGGGTTTACGCTCTTTCGTTCGTCAGGTACTTTTTCAGTGAGAACGCAAGCGATATCAGTTCTGTCGTTAAGCTTGCGCCGACGGGAGTCGACGAGCAGGCGGTACTGCTTTTAAAAAACAGTAAAGACGAAATGGCGGGAGTTACGCTTTCTCTTACGGCTAAGCTTCCGAGAACGGCGGTAGCCTCATTCGAAAACGGATACGTTCAGGTCGAAAGCTACAACCGCTCAAGCTATGCCGAAATAACCTTTAATAACGGTGACGACCCGATTATTATTACAAGCGATAAATCGGTATCGCCGCTTATATATGAGATAAAGGATATGGAAAGCGCAGTCAGCGGAGATAACGGAATGCACCTCGATTACACGACAGACGTTATGGAGCTTATGACTAAATTCCGAAAGGAATGGGGAGTAATTTATCCCGAAGAAAAGTAAAAGACAGGCGGCTCAGCCGCCCGTCTTTTTTATTTTACGGTTGTTTTTTTACGCCGGGAGAATTCGCCGACGTAATTCTTTCCCGCTTTATTCTTAACCGCACGCACGCGGACAAAGTATTTTTTACCCTTCTTAAGTCCCGTGATATCGTAAGAGGTTAAGTCCTTTGAGTTTATCTTTATACGCTTGCTTTTTTTCATTTTATAATTATCGGCGTATTCGATAAGGTAGCCCGTAGCCGTATTATTTTTCTTCCAGCTTATGCTTATTCCGTTTTTTAAGGGCTTAAGCTTTTTAATCTGTGCCTTATAGTAATAGCGGTAGCTCGTCTTTGAATACTCGCCGCGCTCCCATTTTCCGGCGGCGTTCTTCTTATATGCGGCGAACTTAAATTCATAAAGTCCGTTATTCTTAAGGTTTTTAATAATATACTGCGTCTTGCCCTTCGTCCACGAATAAGTCCATTTCTTCGCGCCCTGCTTACGGAACATTACGCGGTAATTCTCCGCGCCCTTAACGGGCTTAAACGAAACCTTAAGCTGACGCTTCTTTTTATTAGAAACGGTAGTAATACCCGCGGGCTTCTTAATCTTTTTATTAATTTTCGCGTTGTCCGCTTCCTCGTCCGTAGGAGTAATCTCAGCCTCTTCGTCGAGTCGGGGAACAACCTCTCTTCGTTTTTCATTACATACCGTACAGGTATAGATAAGCTCGCCCTCGCTCTTAACGGTCGGCTCAACGGTAATCCTACCCTCGTCCCAAACGTGTCCCGCAGGCTCGGTAAAGGTATCGGTATAGCTGTCGGCGCATCTTGAACAGATATGGAGCGTGAAGCCCTGACCGGTGCAGGTCGGCTCGGTAACGGTGCTCTGATAGTCGTGTCCGGGCGCGTCCACGGTCTGCTGTTCAGTAAGCACAGCATTACAAACGGAGCAATGCTTACCTTCGGTGAGTCCTGTTTCCGTACAGGTAGGCGCTACCGCTTCGTCGGTAACCTCCGTGTGACCGTTAGCTGCAACGGTCTCCTGATGAACGAGTACCGCGTTACAAACAGAGCAATGCTTACCCTCGGTGAGTCCCGTTTCCGTACAGGTAGGTGCTATCGCTTCGTCGGTAACCTCCGTATGGCCGTTAGCGGCTACTGTTTCCTGTGCTACGAGTATTGCATTACATACGGAGCAATGCTTACCCTCGGTGAGTCCCGTTTCGGTGCAGGTCGGAGCAACAGCTTCGTCGGTAACCTCCGTATGTCCGTTAGCGGCTACTGTTTCCTGTGCTACAAGTACCGCGTTACAAACAGAGCAATGCTTACCCTCGGTGAGTCCCGTTTCCGTACAGGTCGGAGCAACAGCTTCGTCTATAACTTCCGTATGTC
>JAILGO010000076.1 GCA_024696725.1 Eubacterium sp.
TGCGGCTATAGTATTTCCGCTCGTTTCGTCAAAGAACTTTTTATCAAAGGTCGGGGAAATCGGCTGGCGCAGCTTAAGCAGAGGCGCGCGCGCCGTTATCGTAGCGGCTGCAGTATTTGCCGCAACAATTACCGCGAGCGCTGCGGTGGGCGGAATCACAGGCAGTACAATTATCGAAAATATTCTGCCGCCTGATTCGCCTGAGACTGTTACCGAGGCGGACTCGGTGAGCGAAAAAACGAGCGAAAATGTTTCCTCCGCGGAAGTCTCTGTAACGGAAGCCTCTTCGGAAAAAGAGAAAACGAATATTCTACGCGACGCAAGTATAAAGGTTAAGGACGCCGAGCATCCTGAAAAAGGATACTTTGCGTGTTATGAGACCGCGGGAGCCGACGACGTTAACCCGAAATGCCATCACGAAAGAATATCGTTTGACCCTGATAATACGGTCGATTACCCGTCGAAGTTTTATGAAAAGGTTTCTGATAAGAATACCGCGTTCAATGAGGCTGAGTATAAGAAGAAAAACTGTGAAAACAGCGTTTGTAACAGCGAAACGGGAGAGCTTCATAATTTCGGCGAGTGGTATTTAACCGAGGAACCAACCTGTACGGAGCTCGGAAAGCAGGAACGCGTATGCTCTGTCTGCGGTACGGTACAGTCCTCCCCCGTAAAAGCAACGGGCGAGCATTTATTTGAGTACAGTCGGGCAAAAAGCACAAATATGGACGCTGATTATTTTGAGAATTATAAAACCAACGACGGCTATATAGAATATAAGTGCCGCTATTGCTCAAAGAAAAAGAAAAGAATAATAGCAAAAGCGACCCGTATCGTAATAGACCAATACGAATTCGAGTACGACGGTAAAAAGCACAGACCGACGGTCTACGGCGTACTTGACAGAAACGGTAAGGTTATTCCGAAGAAGTATTATAAGGTCTATTATCTTGACAGCTCGAACGCGAAGGATATATATAACGACTTCGGAGTGTATGCCGAGGTTTCCGGCGAAAAATACAGACAGGACGTAGAAATCCGCTTCAGAGTTATACCCGATACGGTTAAGCTGAAAAGCGTTCTTACGGGCGACGGAACGCTCGTGCCTGAATGGAAAAAAGCCGCGTTTTGCGAAAACGTCGATAAAGCGATATATGAAATTCAGTATGCAAAAAATAAAGACTTTTCCGATGCAAAAACCGTAAAGGCTTACGGCGACGATGTTGAAAAGGTGATTACGGACGTGGAAAAGGGCGAAACCTATTACGTAAGAATAAGAGGCGTTTCCGATTTCTCGCGTAATCTGACCGTACCCGTAGGTCACTGGTCCGAGGTCAGAAAAATAACGGTTGAATAAAGGAGTAAAAATGAAAAAGGTTTTAAGTATATTTCTTTCTTTAATAATGCTTCTCTCGTGCGTTAGCGCGCTTCCTTTCTCTGCGCTTGCGCTTGAGGTTGAAACGGTAGGAGAGCTCACGCTTAACGAGACGGTTGAATTTAACCCGGAAACGAATACAAAGAAGTTTTATTACTACTCGTTCGTTCCCGAAGAAAGCGGCTCGTACTATGTGACAACCGTAGACGTTTCACACATGCTGCTTGCGGCGGTATATGACGAAAACCTTAATCCTGTTGACGATTCGTTATATCGGCTCTTTAAAGGCTGGACGGCGTTTGATACGAGAACACTTTGTGTCGACGGACTTGAAAAGGGAAGAACGTATTACGTAGGAATTTACCTTTCCGGATGGCTGTCACCGATGCCTCAGAGCCGTTCCACCGTTTGCGTTACGAGCCATACTCACTCCTTCGTTAACGGTTTCTGTGAGGAATGCGGACTTCAGGATAAAAACGCGCCTGCGGGAACCTTTGCGGTACAGGACGGCGTTGAGATTTCGGGTAAGTTCGTGCATTATCCTAAAGAACATAGCTATACGCTTGAGGTAGAGGAGGACTCCGATTATCGTATTACGAGAAGCGGTTTGGTTCCTACCGTTAAAGACGAAGACGGAAATACAGTAAATAACAATTACGGTATGAATAGTTCAGCTTACTATTCATTAAAAGGCGGAAAAACGTATACCGTAAACGTCGCTGTTCAAAGTACATACTCTCCGGATTATAGCTTTACGGTAGAAAAACACGAACACGATTATATAAACGGCTACTGTACCGAGTGCTATAAGAAAGACGAAAGCTATGTTGCGCCGATTATTCCGCTCACTCTCGATACGCCTTATGAATCGGAGTTTTTCAGCACGGCGGAAAGGCATCAATATACCGTTACTACGGATGAAGCGGGATATTACGCCTTTCAGTTCACGGGTACAAATACGGCTATAACGCTGACTGATGCCACGGGTAATATAATCAGTTATACCTTATATAAAAAAAGCCGTATCTATAAGCTGGAAGCGGACTCGCTCTATAATGCGACCGTTGTTGCCGCAACTCAGGCGGGAGCTTATTCCGTTGAATTAATTAAGCATCAACACACTCTTGATATATATAGTAACAAAGCGGCGACCTGTAAGGCGGAGGGCAGTATTGAACGCAGATGTACTACTAACTGCGGCTACTCCGAGACCGAGACTCTCCCCGTCGACCCCGACGCTCATCAGTTCGTTAACGGCGCTTGCAGGCTTTGCGGCGCTAAAGACGAAAGCTATCAGGTCGTTTATTCCGAAATCCCGCTTAATGAAACCGTTACTGCCGAAGCCGTCTACGGGGGCGAAATGTGTTACTATACTTTTACTCCCGAGATTAGCGGAAAATACGAAATCTATATGGCTCAGCACAATTTGCTCGGCAGGAGCAGATTTGTGATTTATGACGAAACCGGAGTGCGCCTTATGAATTATAACAACAGATACGGCGCAACGGCGTACAGAGATTTTGAGGCAGGAAAACAGTACCGTATTATCGTTACCGTCGATGTAGCGGGAAAGCAGCTCTTTTCCGTTAAAGCTCATAGCCACGATTACAATTACAAAACCGAAAGCGAGCCTGCAACCTGTAACGAAAGGGGATATACTAAAAATATCTGTAGGTGCAGCGAGTTTTTAGTTCAGTATACCGAGGCGACGGGAAACCACTCTTTTAAGGAAACCGTTTACGCTCCGACCTGTACCGAAAACGGTTATACCGAGTATTGCTGTACCGTGTGCGGTACCGGTTATTATATGAACTATGTTCCCGCCAACCCGAATGCGCATCATTTCGTGAACGGAATATGCGACGAATGCGGTGAAGCGAAGCCCGGTTACGAGTTTACCGACCTGAAATACAATAAAAGCGTATCCTTTACGCTTAAAGACGAGGACGAGGAGCGTTACTTCCGCTATATACCCGCCGAAAGCGGCTACTATAATATTGCCTCTACGGGAAGAGCCGACCCGTACGCCGAGCTCTACGACGGCAATATGAACGATATTACCGTCGCCGACGATATAAGCGACAGTAACTATAACTTCAGACTGTCTGCGTACTTTGAAGAGGGCAAGACCTACTACCTTTTAGTCGGTATATATGACGGCGTGAATAAAAATATTACACTTAAGGTAACCGCCCATACTCATAAATACGAAACCGAAACCATCGCTCCGACCTGCGGCTCGATGGGAGCAACGATAAAGAGCTGCGAGTGCGGCGATTACGAAATAACGGATGTAAAAGAGGCTACGGGTAATCATAACTATCGGTTTGAAGAAACGGTAGCTCCTACCTGTATTGATAAGGGCTTCGATGTTTATACCTGTACAGTTTGCGGAGATTCGTACCGTGATAATGAAAAAGAGCCTACGGGAATTCACGATTACGCTGAAAAGGTATGCGTTAACTGCGGCGCAAGACGGCGCGGCGAAAATAAGGTTCTTGAAGCTCCGATTTATGTCGGCGACTCAATCTCCGTAAGCTTTACCTCGCTTGACGATATAGCCTGCTTTACGTTTATCCCCGAAAGCAGCGGCTCTTACACCTTTGAAACGACGGGCTGCGCCGATACGTACGCGGAGTTAACCGGTTCTGACGGTAAGCTGCTCGCGTCCGACGACGATTCGGCTCTTGCGGTTAACGCAAGAATCAACGCAAGCTTTATAAAAGGAAGGGAATATATCTTTACTGTAGACGTTTCTGATTTAAAGGAATGTACTTTTACGGTTAAGCTTTATGAGCACACCCATTCCTTTGTTTCGTTTACCGAGCCCGCTACCTGTGCCTATGAGGGAAGTACGGAATACACTTGTACGGAGTGCTTTTATAAGACGACCGTAACGACGCCGCCGACGGGTATTCATAAATACGTCGACGGTATCTGCGAGGTGTGCGGCGATATAGATACAAGCTACAGCTTTGAGCCTTTTAACGAGGGCGAAATAAAAATCGTAAGCACGGATATCAAAGTCTATTCCTTTAATCCGCTTCACAGCGGCGAGGGAGTTATTAAGCTGAACGGTTTAGGAATAGCGATAATTCTTGATAAAAACGCTGAACCTATCGCGCCGGCAGACGAGAATCTTAAGGCGCTCGAAAGCGTGAAAGCAAGCTTTAAAAGCGGCGAAAAGTACTATATTATGCTTTGTCCCGTTCTCGGTAGTGCGGTAAAGGCTGAGCTGAACACCGATTTCGAGCATACCTTTGACGATTATATCTTACCCTCAAATTGTGTGGAAAAGGGCTATTCCTGTAAAAAATGTACCGTTTGCGGACTTGAAAAGGAAAAAACGGCTTTTACCGAATTAGGCGACCACGAATATCGGGTAACAAAGTCCCGACCTGCTACCTGCACCGTCTTCGGCTATATTAAATACGCCTGTATATACTGTAATAAAAGCTATATTGATACGCTTGATGCGACGGGACACAGCTACGTAAGCAGCAAGGCTGAGCCCGCAACCTTTAAAAAAGCAGGAAAAACAGAGGGTACTTACTGTAAGAACTGCGGAGAGATACTAATAAAACAGTATACTGTTGATAAGCTCGGTTCCCCTAAGCTGTCGAAGCTGAGAAAAGGAAGAAAAAGACTCACGGCGTTCTGGAATTCGGTATACGGCGTAGACGGTTATCAGCTTCAGTATTCTCTTAAAAAGAATATGAAAAAGTCAAAGAAAAAGACTGTTAAAAATCCGAATAAAATAAAGCTCACCGTTAAGAAGCTTAAGTCAGGGAAAAAATACTATGTCCGCATAAGAGCGTATAAGATAATTAACGGTAAGCGTGTTTACAGTAAGTGGTCTCCTAAAAAAACGATTAAAACAAAATAAGCGGTATGTCCCCGCAGTGATAATAAAAAAACAGGAACGCAGGCGTTCCTGTTTTTTGTTTTTTATTCGGGACTGTCCGTCTTTCTGTGTTCTACGATGTATTCGTGAACCTTATCCGCAAGCTCGCCGTGGAGCTTGAATTTCTTAGTGAATACGATAAGCGAAAGAAGAACGAGTATAGCCGGCGCTCCGAAACAGATAAAACCGATAGCAGACTTCGTCGTATCGTCGATTTTCTTTGCCGCTGAGGTAATCTGGCTGTTGTAGTTTACGAGAGCAAGTCCGCTGAAAAGGATAACCGTCTGAATGGTGTATGCCATCTTCTGTAAAAAGCCCTTCATTGAGAAGGTTATACTCTCGTTTCTCTCACCGTTTTTGTATTCGCCGTAGTCAACTATATCCGCAAGGAATATCGTCTGCGATACGAACATTGAAGCGATACCCGTTGACGACAGGATGTACGCTATGCTGAGCGCGAGCGGGCTCTTTAATACGGGACCGCAGATATACATAACGATATATCCGAGTATAGTTGTGCAAAGCGAAATCTGATATATTCTCTTTTTGCTGAACCACTTTGAAAGAACGGGGATTACAAGCAGACCGAGCACCGAGCCCGCTGCGCCGATAACCTGAAACATTGACTGCTTTTTAGGCAGCTCAAGAACATCTCTGAAATAGTAAACTGCCGTTCCGCTGGTAAGATACCAGCCGGCGTTTGAAAGCATTGCGAAAAGCATAAACACAAGAAGCTGGTCGTTGCTTTTAAGAACTTTGAAAATCTGAGCGAAGGAGAACTTCTTTTTTTCACCGTATACAACATTCTTTTCCTTAGTGGAAAGAACGCAGACAAGAGCGAAGAAAACGAGAAAAATTCCTAAAATTCCCGCCCATCTTGAAAAGCCGGTAGCGTCGCCGTCAGAGTGTATGTCCTTTGAAAGAAGAGGAAGAACCAGCGGCGTAGCGACCGTGATTATACCCTGACCGAGACCGGAGAAGGTTCTCGCAACGGTTGATACCATATTTCTGTCCTTCGGGTCGCTCGTGAACGACGGAACCATTGACCAGTAGGGAATATCAGCCATAGTGTTAGTCATACCCCATAGGATATACATAACGCCGATATAGATATAAAGCGGAAGTCCGCTCATACCGAAGTTTGTGAAAAGAAGGAATAAAACGATTCCGTTCGCGGCTGCGCCGATAAGTATCCACGGACGGTATTTACCGAATTTTGTTCTTGTATTATCAACGATTGTACCCATCATCGGGTCGTTGATTCCGTCCCATATTCTCGCTATAGGAGTAAGAAGAAGAAGGAAGGCTTCCTTAAGTCCGAGTACGGAGGAAAGATAGTAGCTGAGGAAGGAATAAAACATTCCGTAGCTTAAATCAAGCCCTATTGCGCCGACTCCGTAAAAAATTTTTTCACGCCATGTCGTTTTTTGTTCCATTAGTTTTCATCTCACTTTTTGTAGTAGAATTTCTAACATTATACCACATATCGTATAATAAGACAAATTTTAGAAAATTACAAAACTGTTACAAATGTTTACAGTTGATTTTCTTAGCGTTTTTCCTATTGACATATTGAAGCTTTATATATATAATAAGTCTTGCGGTGGGATAAAAACCCATAAAAACATCAAAATTCACTATAAAAACCCATAAATCTAACGAATTCGGGAAGGAGGGGAGCGAATATGGTAACGTACGACAGCTTTGTAGGACATAAGGTTCATAAGCTCGATTCAAAAAACAGACTGTCCATACCGTCTTATATGCGCGCAGAGCTCGGAAACAGCTTTTGTATAACTCACGGCAATACCGACGACCGTCTCGTTATCCGCACCCCTGAAAACTGGAAGCTATTTATGGAGCAGCTCCAGACTCTTCCTTCCTCGGTTCGTGAAATGGCGGACATAAGGTTTATCGCTTTTGCCGAGTGGCTTTCGCTTGACCCTAACGGAAGAATCCTTTTAGCGGACAAGCTTAAGGACGTAATCGGCGTTAAGGCTAACGACGAGGTTGTGGTTTTCGGCGTATCCGACAGAATTGAAATCTGGAACAAGTCGGCGTTTGAAGCTTCCGTTAAGGAAAGCGATAAGATTGACTGGACCTCGGTATTTGACAGCCACGGTATGTAATATATGGAGTTCATTCATAAAAGCGTGCTTTTTGACGAGGCTATTGAGTCTCTCAATATAGATAGTAATAAAATAATAGCCGACGGTACGGCAGGCGGCGGGGGACACTCCTGCGAAATCGCTGAAAGAGCAAAGCGCCTTATAGCGATTGACCGCGACCCCGACGCAATCAGGGTTTTAAACGAAAGACTCGGCGGCTTCGGTAACGTGACGATAGTCAACGACGAGTTTAAAAACCTTAAGACGATTCTTGACAACCTCGGTATTGACGGAATCGACGGACTGCTTCTCGACCTCGGCGTAAGCTCGTATCAGCTCGATAACGGCGAGCGCGGCTTCTCTTATCATAAGGACGCGCCGCTTGATATGAGAATGAGTAAAAGCGGTTTAAGCGCTGCCGACGTAGTTAACACCTACAGCGAGGAGGCGCTCGCGGACATCCTTTTCCGCTACGGCGAAGAAAAGTTTGCGAGACGAATTGCGAAAGAAATAGTCGGCGCAAGAGAGGACAAGCCCGTTGAAACGACGTTTGAGCTTGTAGAACTTATAAAGAAAGCTTATCCGAATAAAGCAATGCGGGATTCGCATCCTGCAAGAAAAACCTTTCAGGCGATAAGAATTGAGGTTAACGCAGAGCTGGAACAGCTCGCCGGCGCTCTTGAAAGCGCTATAGGCTGTCTTAACAGCGGCGGAAGAATATCCGTTATAACCTTCCATTCGCTGGAAGACAGAATGGTTAAAGAAACCTTCGCTAAATGGGCAAACCCCTGTACCTGCCCGAAGGAGTTTCCCGTTTGTGTATGCGGTAAAAAGCCACTCGGCAGAATGCCGTTTAAATCCAAAGCGCCCACCGAGGCGGAGCTTAAGGATAATCCGAGAGCCCGTTCCTCAAGGTTGAGATGCTTTGAAAAATTCTGAAGTGAGGAGAAAAAGCAATGACTAATACAAACGATTTCAGGAAGTATTCATACAGTAACGACCCTGCGACGTTAATCAGTGCTTTTACATATACAAGAGATTCGCGCGCTCAGAAGCTCAGAGAGCAGCCTAAAACGAGAGAAAGCGAAATCAGAATCCGTGAAAACAACGGCATAAAGAGCAAAAGTCAGCTTAAGGCAGAGCAGAAGCAGGCTAACCTCGTCGCCGTAAGAATAGTAGCGGTTGCATTAGTCTTTTTCCTCGTAATAGGCTTTGTTATCAATTCCTTTGCGTATAAGAATCAGCTTACGCGTGAAATCGCTTCGACGGAAATAGACGTCGCTAACGCGCAGAGCGAATACATTTCGCTTCAGGCTGAACTCAACTCTCTCGTGTCGGTCAGCATGATTGATAAGTATGCGGTCGAAAAGCTCGGTATGACTAAGGTAAGGTCTAACCAGATTCAGTATATGAACGTTGACGAGTTTAAAGCTGAAAGAGAAAAGAAGCTGTCGGCTCAGAAGGACGTCGACGCCGGAATAAAGAATTTAAGGAATAAAATCAAAGGTCATAATTAAATAATTAATGCGTAAATATTCTATGAGAGTTTGTCAGTTTCTCCATTTTCGGCAAACTCTCTATCGTGATATTATAGGGATAAACAAAGAGAAGGTGCTCAGGTGAAAAAAAGGAATTACAGACTTGATATGCTGAAAAGAGTAACGGTGCTTGCCGTTGTTATGCTTGGCCTTTTCAGCCTTAATATCGGCAGAATATTCTACCTCCAGACAGTAAGAGGCGCCGAGCTTTCCGAAAAAGCAGACAGTCAGCAACTCTCGGATACCGAGGTATCTGCGATGCGCGGTACAATCTATGACGATGAGGGTAACGTTCTCGCTCAGTCTGCAACGGTATGGAATATTTATCTCGACCCTTCAAATATAACCGATGATGAAACGAGAGACTTTGTAGTCGAAAACCTTTCGCGTATTCTTAAGCTCGACGAAAAGGGGAAGGCGGAGCTTCTCGAAAAGTCAAAAAAGAAAACCCGATACGCAGTGGTAGCAGAGAAGGTCGAAAACGCAGTTAAGGAAGAGATATCCGCTTTTAAAGCAGATAAAGCGAATAAGAAGTATAAGCTCAGTAATATTATCGGAACGGAGCAGACTACACGCCGTTATTATCCCTTCGGCGATTTCGCTTCCTCGGTGCTCGGCTTTGTGGGAAACGATAATCAGGGACTCTACGGAATCGAAAAGTATTACGATGAGCAGCTTACCGGTACTAACGGAAGAATTATTACCGTTAAGGATGCAAACGGACGAAAGCTGCCGAGCGATTATGAAACTAAAGAGGACGCGGTCGACGGTTACTCGCTGACGCTTACTCTTAATCAGACGATACAGTATTACCTTGAAAAGGGACTCCGTCAGACTATGGCGGAATACAAGTGCAAGGGCGCTTACGGCGTTGTTATGGATTGTAATACCGGCGCTGTGCTCGCTATGAGCTCGCTTCCCGATTTTAACTGTAACGAGCCGTATAAAATCACAAATAAGCAGTTTATTAACAGCTATAAGAGAAAAGTAAAAGAGGAAAAAGAAAAGGAAATCGAAAGACTGAAAAAGAAGGGCGAAAAAACCGACGATATTGATTTATCGGATAAGGCGATTGCCCGTGAAGCCGAAAGTCTTGTAATACAGAATCAATGGAGAAACTTTACCGTATCGGATACTTACGTCCCCGGTTCCGTATTTAAAACCTTTATGTCCTCGGCGGCTCTTGAAGAAAACGTTGTAACGCTTGATACAACCTATACCTGCACGGGTTCAATTCAGGTTGCAGACTACACAATGAAGTGTCATTACCATCCCGGACACGGAACTCAGAATCTTACTCAGGGACTTGAAAATTCCTGTAACCCGTTCTTTATTACTGTAGGTCAGAAGCTCGGAGTACATAAATACTTTAAGTATTTTGAAGCCTTCGGATTTACTCAGAAAACGGGAATTGACCTTCCGGGTGAAGCTATGTCTCAGTACGTACCCGAAGAGAAATACGGAATCGTTGAGCTTTCCTCAGCTTCGTTCGGTCAGACGAACTCTCTTACACCGCTTCAGGTCTGCACGGGAATCAGCGCGATAGCCAACGGCGGAACCCTCCTTAAGCCGTATATTGTATCCGAAATCAGGGATTCAAACGGTAATACCGTAAGCAAGACCGAGAAAACCGAGGTAAGACGCGTTATAAGCGAGGAAACCTCCGAAAAGGTCAGAAATATGATGAAGGCTGTTGTTGACGAGGGTACCGGTAAAAACGGCTACGTAGCAGGTTACAGCGTAGGCGGAAAAACAGGTACGTCAACCAAGCTCGGCGAAAGCGCAGAGGGCGAAAAGGATAAGTATATCGTTTCGTTTGCCGCTATTGCTCCGAGTGACGACCCGCAAATTGCTATGATTATTCTTATAGACGAGCCTAACGAGGACCTCGGCGGCGGCGCTCTTTGCGCACCTATTGCCGCTCAGGTAGTAGAACAGGCGATGCTTGTACGTAACGTCGAGCCGAAGTACGACGAGGAGGAGCTTAAAAAGCTCTCAATCGCTACGCCGATGGTAGTGGGCGAGACTGCCGATTCGGCTGAAAAGCTCCTTAAGGAGAAAAACCTCAGATGCCGCGTTATCGGTGATGGAGAAAAGATAATAAGCCAGTCGCCTATAGCAGGCTCCGGAGTACCCACAGGCGGAACGGTAGTCGTATACACCGAAAAGGATAAAAAGAAAACCGTTAAGGTTCCCGATTTCGTAGGCTTAACGGTGAGCGAGGCTAATTCGGCTGCCGCTGAAGCAGGACTGAATATTGAAATAAGCGGTAATAACCTCTCAACGTCGAGCGTTGTCGCGTACAGACAGTCGACTGAAAAGGGAACGGAGGTTGAAATAGGAACGGTAGTTACCGTAACCTTTAAAAACACTCATTCGGTACTTGATTAGGTGATAGTATGAAGCTTTCAGAATTATTAAAAGGTATAGAGGTTAAAAACGGATATACCGATAAAGAGATTGCAGACGTTTGCTCCGACAGCAGACTTATTGATAAGGATTATCTTTTTATCTGTATCAAGGGCGCAACCTTTGACGGACACTCCGTAGCTGCCGAGATGCTTGAAAAGGGTGCGGCGGCTGTAGTTACTGAGCGCGACCTCAGACTTGAAAACCAGATTATAGTTGATAATACCCGAGAAGCGCTTTCGCCGATATGTGCAAATTTTTACGGAAATCCCGCTGAAAAGCTGAAGCTAATAGGCTTAACGGGAACAAACGGAAAAACGACTACCGCGTTTCTTGTTAAACAGATACTTGAGAGTCTCGGAAAAAAGGTCGGACTTATCGGTACTGTTCAGAATATGGTCTGCGACGAGGTTTATCCCGCTCACTATACAACTCCGGACCCTCATGAGCTTCAGTCGTTATTTGCAAAAATGGTTGAAGCGGGCTGTGAGTATTGCGTAATGGAGGTATCCTCTCAGGCGCTTGCTCAGGGCAGGGTAAGCTCGGTTGACTTTCTCGTCGGAGCGTTTACCAATCTTACTCAGGACCATCTTGATTATCATAAAACCTTTGAAAACTATTTTGAAGCAAAAAGGCTGCTTTTCAAAAGAAGTAAAATAGCGGTAATAAATGCCGACGACGAATACGGATTAAGAATTACTGAAGGTCTTTCGTGCAAAAATTATACCTACGGCGTTAAGAATCACAACGTTGACTATTGCGCGAGAAATCTTAATTTCAGCGCTAAGGGCGTTACATACGAGCTTGTATGCGATACAATCGGAAGAGTTAACTGTCCGATACCCGGACGCTTTTCGGTATATAACTCGCTTTGCGCCGCAGCCGTCGTTCTCAGTCTCGGCTTTGATTTTAAAGACGTGGTTGTAGCCGTTTCGGGCTGCAAGGGCGTAAAGGGAAGAATCGAGGTCGTGCCGACGGATACGGACTTTACCGTTATTATCGACTATGCCCATTCACCCGACGGACTTCAGAATATTATTTCTTCGCTGAGAGAGATAGCGCAGGGAAGAATAGTTACGCTCTTCGGTTGCGGTGGCGACAGAGATAAAACAAAACGCCCGATAATGGGAAATATCGCCGCCTCTCTTTCGGATTTCTGCGTGGTTACATCGGATAATCCGAGAAGTGAAAACCCGTCGGAAATTATTAACGATATTCTTGAGGGTATGAAAGATACTCAGACACCGTATAAGGTAATTGAGAACAGAAAGGAAGCTATTTTCTGGGCTGTAAATAACGCAGAAAAGGACGATATTATTCTTCTTGCCGGAAAGGGACACGAAACCTATCAGATTTTACCGACGGGAACAATTCATTTTGACGAGCGCGAGGCGGTAGCCGAGGCTTTAAGCAGTAAAACACAGGAGATATAAAATGAATACTATAACAGCTTTGATAATCAGTATTGTATTAGCCTTCGGTATAACCGCCGGTCTCGGATTTATCGTTATTCCGTGGCTTCGTAAGCTGAAATTCGGTCAGACAATTCTTGATATCGGACCCTCGTGGCATAAGTCGAAGCAGGGAACGCCGAATATGGGCGGTATAATGTTCGCCGCGGGAATTATTATTTCCTTTGCGGTTACGCTTATCTGCTTTAAGCTCGGCGGCGGAAAGATAGAAAGCGATTTTTCATCGGTAATTCAGGGAAGAGAGCTTGTTATGCTTATCGCGAGTATATGTCTTGCCCTCGGCTGCGGAATTGTAGGCTTTACCGACGATTTTATAAAAATCAGGCTGAAAAGAAACGAGGGACTCTCGCCAAAACAGAAAACTATCGGTCAGGCGGCGGTTAGCTTCGGTTATGTTCTTACGCTCTGGCTATCACATAATACCGTATGGAAGATTCCGTTTTTCGGTACTGTGAACTTTGAAAAAAACGTTTTTACAGGCGTTGTATTCTGGCTTCTCTCGCTGTTTATTATTTACGGTACGGTAAATTCGGTTAACCTTACCGACGGTATCGACGGACTTTGCTCGTCCGTTACCGCAACTGTAGCCGTTACCTTTATTATTTCGGGATTTATGCTTAAGTTTGCAGGACTTACAATTCTCGCCGGCGCGCTTCTCGGCGGCGTTTGCGGCTTCCTCTGCTGGAACTGGAACCCGGCTAAGACCTTTATGGGCGATACAGGCTCGCTTTTCCTCGGCGGTCTTGTAGCGGCGCTCGGCTTCTGTATTAAGTGCCCGCTTCTGCTTCTCCCGATAGGTTTAGTATATGTATGCGAAACTATGAGCGATATTATCCAGATTGGTTATTTTAAGCTTACTCACGGTAAGAGAATATTTAAAATGGCTCCCATTCACCATCATTTTGAA
>JAILGO010000105.1 GCA_024696725.1 Eubacterium sp.
CCCCGGAACCCTTGTTTCAACACAACCGTCATTTGATTTTACTGTCGATAAATATTCCGTAATCATTGCGGTATTTGAAGAGTGCACAAACCACGACTGGAATCAGATTATTGAAAAGGGATCGCCCGAAAAAGACGGAAAGATTTATCAGGAATGTTCACTATGCGGCAAAAAGGAACTTGTTGCAGTCTATCCCAAGGCCGATATATACACCCTTTCTCAGAGTGAATACACCTATACCGGCAAAGCCTGCGAGCCGAAGGTAACGGTTGCAAGAATGGGAGAAGAGATTGCGGATACGCAGTACGACGTGACTTATAAAAACAATATTAACGCAGGCACGGCAACCGCAGTAATCACCTTTAAGGGCGATTATTACGAGGGCGAAAAAGCCGTTGACTTCGTTATCGCCAAGGCGCCCAACGCTCTCTCCGCAAAGGGCAGAACGGTTAAGCTCAGCGCTAAAAAGCTGAAGAAAAAGAAGCTGACCGTTAAGCGCTCAAAGGCGATACAGGTTAAAAACGCAACGGGTAAGCTGAGCTTCAAAAAGTCAAAGGGCAATAAAAAAATAACCGTTAAGAAAAACGGCAAAATCGTTGTAAAGAAGGGTCTGAAAAAAGGCACTTACAAAATAAAAATCAAGGTTACCGCCGCAGGCAGCGCAAACTGTAAAGCCTCCGTTAAAACGGTAACCGTAAAAATCAAGGTTAAATAATAATTCGGCACCTCCGACGCTTTTCGTCAGAGGTGCCGTTTTTTAAAGCAGCTTCGCTATAATTTTACAAACGCCGTTATTGTTGTTCGTGTCCGCAATAATATCGGCTTTTTCTTTTATGCGCTCGTTCGCGTTTTTCATAGCGACGGAAATCCCCGCCGCCTTTATGAACGACATATCGTTATCGCCGTCGCCGAAAGCCATGGTTTTTTCAACGGGAATATCAAGCATTTTGCAAAGCGCTCTCAGCGTTTCGCCCTTATCGCATTTTTCGTGAGTAATCTCAATATATTTTTCGTCGAAAAACCAATACTGAACGCCGCTCACGGTATCAATAACCGCGCTGATTTTATCCCGTTCCTCCCTGCTTCTGCAGCTTACGAAAAACTCGTCGGCGCACATTCCCTTCTTCGTAAAAAGCTCCTCGACGCTGTCGCAGATTACCCTTGTCGATATAAGATATTCCTCGACGGGCGAGCCTCTGAAATATTCAATATATGAATCGAAAATCTCCTGCTCCGTATAGCACACGCCGCCGCAGAACGGCTCAAAAACGCAGCCCGCGTCTTTAAGAAGGAAGAACAGCTCCGTGCTTTTTTCGTTAGACATCGCGCAGGAATATACGCTCTCCTGTGTTTTTGCGTCAATTATCTGAGCGCCGTTAGCGCAGATAACGTATTCTATATCCTCTATACTTCTGACGCATTCCGGAATTCCCTTGAACGGTCTACCCGTAACGGGTACGAAGTATATCCCCTTCTGTCTTGCTTTTTTTATTGTTTCGGCAGCGCCGTCGCACAGCGTTTTTCCGTCGGTTAACAGCGTTCCGTCGAGGTCGGCGCCTATAAGTAGTATTTCCCGTTTAATTTCCATTTTTCCCGTCCTTTATTGACTTATTGCAATAAACATTTTATACTAAAATCAAAGAATTGTAAAGAAGGGAACGCTATGAAACTATACCTTAATTCCGCAAAGGAGCTTCAGAAATTATACGGCTTCGGCACGTCGGCGTGCTGGTGGGCTCAGGCGTGCGGCGATTCAAAGACTCAGGACGAAATCGCGGAGCTTCTCTACGGCGACGCGGGACTTAAGCTCAATATCTACCGTTACAATATCGGCGGCGGCTTTGACGAGGAGAATAACCGCGTTTCGAATCCGTGGCGTAGAACGGAAAGCTTTCTCGTTTACGACAGGGAGAGCGAGGTCTCCTTCTGGGATTTTGAAAGAGATAAAAATGCCGTTACAGTAATGAAAAAATGTCTTGAAAAGGGCAATATAGATACGCTTATTCTCTTCTGTAACTCCCCGCATTACAGCCAGACCTCAACCGGACAGGCGTCGGGAAGCCTTCTTTATCATACCTGCAATATCCCGAAAATGAATTATAAAAAATTCGTCGACTACGTGCTTGACGTGACTCAGCATTTTCTCGACGAGGGGCTCCCCGTCGACTATATCAGTCCGATTAACGAGCCTCAGTGGAAATGGGGCGGTCCCAACGTCTGGCAGGAGGGCTGTCACTACGAAACCGATGAGGTAATTGAGATTCTTCACCTCTTCGCCGAGGAAATACTGAGGCGGAAAATGCCCGTTAAGCTTTACGCTCCCGAAAGCGGCGAAATGCTCGGCAAGAACGAGGAATACCTTCTCGCGATGCTTAAGGACAAGACGGTAATGAAGGTCTGCGATATCTTCGCGTACCACTCCTACCACGCCGACGCGAGGGTTGAGGACAGGTACGAATTTAAAAGAAAGCTCGTTTCCGCTCACCCTAAGCTGCGCTTCGATATGAGCGAATGGTGCGAGCTTCCGAATAAGAGCCACACTAAGAATTTTAAAGGCGCGCTTATTACTGCCCGTATAATCGGACAGGATTTAATCTACGGCGGCGCGTCGAGCTGGACCTCATGGGTAGCGGCTAACAATATCTATATTAACCCGACCGACGGCTTCGATTACAGCGACGCAATGCTCAGCGGAAGCGAGCATTTTGAGGAATGGACGATAAACGAGAGATATTACGGTATGGCGCACTATTCAAAGTTTATCCCCGTCGGCTCAACGGCGCTTGACATCGGGCTTCGCCCGACTAACGAGGCGAACGACTTCAACGCCTTCGCGTTCAGGACTCCGAACGGCGAAACCGTGCTTGTAATCGTTAACGAGGATGCTAACCGCGGAATCTCCCTTGACGGCGACTTTAATACAATGCGTATAATTGTTTCGTCGCAAAAAAAGAAGCTTGACGAGAGCTACAGCGGTCCCTTCAAGCCCGATTTTGTTTCAAAAAAGGATACAATCACAACCGTAATTCTTAAATAGCAAAAAATAAAGGCGACCGTCTGGTCGCCTTTTCTTATTTTATAAGAGCCGCAATTCCTACGCCGAAGCCGCTGAGCGCCATAAGCGCCGCAAGAATTATAGCCGTTACTTTTACCCAGTTCTGATGCATACTGTTCTCCTTATTTCATAAATCCGTCGGCAGCCGCGATAAGCATTTTCTCAATTTCTGCCGAGTCCTCTCTGCTCTTGCCGATAGCGGTGATATACGCCTTGATTTTCGGCTCAGTTCCGCTCGGACGGACGATTACCTTATTGCCGCCATCAAGCGCGAACGCGAGAACGTTCGATTTCGGGAGGTCGATAACCTCCTCCGTTCCGTCGGTAAAAACGGTTTTGCTCGTCTTATAGTCGGACACGGCTTTAACTGCGTAGCCTGCGATTTCCTTCGGAGGCTCGGCGCGGAGCTTATCCATAATGCCCGCCATTTTTTCCATTCCCGCGGCACCCTCGAAGGTGTAGCTCTGAACGGCGTTTCCGTAATAGCCGAACTCGTCGTAAAGCGAATTCATTACGTCGACGAGATTCATATTTTTAAGCTTGTAGTAAGCCGCCATTTCACAGATAAGCATTGAGGCGACGACGGCGTCCTTATCCCTTGCGTGAGTTCCGGCAAGATATCCGTAGCTCTCCTCGAAGCCCATAACGAAGTCGTCGGCTCTTCCCTGCTCCTCGAGGTCGGTAATCAGCTCGCCTATATACTTGAAGCCCGTAAGAAGATTTTTAAAGGTACAGTTGTATTTCTTCGCGATTACCTCAGCGAGGTCGGTCGAAACAAAGCTCTTTACGGCGATTGCGGAGGCGGGGAGAGTACCCTTTGCCTTGCGCTCGGAAAGAATATAGTTAAGGAGCATAGCGCCCACCTCGTTACCGCTCATAAGCACGAGCTCGCCCGTCTTGTCGGGTACGGCGATGCCTACGCGGTCGCAGTCCGGGTCGGTGGCGAGAAGAATATCGGCGCCGATTTTTTTATTCATTTCAAGTCCGATTTCGAACACCTGCTTGATTTCGGGGTTCGGGAACGGACAGGTCGGGAAGTTTCCGTCGGGGTTTTCCTGCTCGGGCACGACGTAAACCTTTTCTATTCCGATTCTGTCGAGGATAGCTCTTACCGGCTTGTTACCCGTTCCGTTAAGAGGCGAGTATATAACCTTAAGGTCCGCTTTTTTAACGAGCTCGGGGTTTATGCACTGCTTCTGAACCTCGTCGAGAAACGCGTTGATTACGTCCTGACCTATGTATTCGATTCTTCCGTCGGCAACCGCCTCGTCAAAGTCCGCTCTCTTTATGCCCGTGAAGTAATCTACCTTCTGAATAAACTCGTAGGTCTCCGCCGCTTCCTCATCGGTCATCTGATAGCCCTTCGGATTATAGCACTTGTAGCCGTTGTATTTTGCAGGGTTGTGCGATGCCGTGAGAATAATACCGCTTGAGGTGTGGAAATATCTTATAGCAAAGGAAAGGCACGGAGTCGGCTCAAGCTCCTCATAAAGATATACCTTGATTCCGTTTGCGGCAAGTATTGAAGCCGCCTCTTTACTGAAATACGTGCTCTTTATTCTGCTGTCATAGCCGATAGCAATCGAGGGGTTTTCGTAGTTTTTGTTAAGGAAGTCGGAGAGTCCCTGCGTGGCTCTTCCGACGGTATAGATATTCATTCTGTTCGTGCCTGCGCCGATAACGCCGCGGAGTCCCGCCGTGCCGAATTCAAGACTGCGGTAAAAGCGGTCAAGGATTTCATCGTCGTTACCCTCAATCGCTTTAAGCTCAGCCGTAAGGTCGGGGTCGCCCGTCGCCTTTTCAAGCCATTCGTTATATAAAGCGTTTACGTCCATAGTTAAAAGCTCCTTTTGTCATATTAGTACATTATCTATTTTAATCATATTATTATCTATTGTCAACAGAACAATTATTTAGTATAATATTTCAAGGTGATAAAAATGTTTGCAAAGGTAAAAAGTCAGAGTGTGTCCGGACTCAGCGGCTTCGATATAGTCGTTGAAGCCGACGTGAGCTCGGGATTGCCGAGGTTTGACCTCGTCGGACTTCCCGACGCGGCGGTAAGGGAAAGCCGCGAAAGAGTCCGCGCAACAGTAAAAAACTGCGGACTTACCTTCCCCGTATCACGGATTACGGTCAATATCGCGCCTGCCGACGTGAAAAAGGAGGGCGCGTTTTACGACCTTCCGATATTTATTGCGATAATGAAAGCGAGCGGTCAGCTCAGAGCGGACACGGACGGCTGTTCCTTTATCGGCGAGCTTTCGCTCGACGGTGAAATCCGTCCCGCGAACGGCGTTCTTCCTATGGTTATTCAGGCGAGAGACAGCGGAATCGGCGCAATATTCGTACCGTCGGAAAACGCGGCTGAGGGCTCGGTTGTCGAGGGAATAGACGTGCTGCCCGCGTCAAAGGTAGGCGAGATTTTAGCTCACCTTTCGGGCGATAAGCTTATTGAGCCCGTTAAAAAGGAGCTCGACGAAAGCGAGGTTATCTCCGATGAGCTTGACTTCTGCGACGTAAAGGGACAGCACGAGGCAAAGCGCGCGCTTGAAATCGCCGCCGCAGGCGGTCACAACTGCCTTATGATAGGTACTCCCGGCACGGGTAAGTCAATGCTTGCAAAGCGTATCGGCTCGATTCTTCCCGAAATGAGCTTTGACGAAAAAATCGAAACGACTAAAATCTATTCCGTCGCGGGTGCGCTTCCGAAGGGCGCGAGGCTGATTGCGAAAAGACCGTTCAGAAGCCCGCACCACACGATATCTCCTCAGGGAATGACGGGCGGAGGAATAAATCCGCGACCGGGAGAAATCTCGCTCGCGCACAACGGCGTTCTCTTCCTTGACGAATTCCCCGAATTTGACCGACGCGCAAAGGAGAGCCTGCGTCAGCCGCTCGAGGACGGCACGGTCACGATTACAAGGACCTCGGGCACGGTTACCTATCCGTCGAACATAATGCTTATTGCGGCGATGAATCCCTGTCCGTGCGGATACCTCGGTCACCCGACGAGAAAATGCAGCTGCACCGACGCGGCGAAAAAGCGTTACAGTGAAAAGACCTCGGGTCCGCTTCTTGACAGAATAGACATTCATATCGAAGTTCAGAACATCGACTATGAGCAGCTTTCGGGCAGACAGAAGGAGGAAACCTCTGCCGAAATCCGTGAGCGCGTAAACAAAGCTAGGTCGGTTCAGCTTGAGCGCTTTAAGGGTACGGGTATAACCTGTAACGCTAAAATGACTCCGCGCGCAACGCGGCAGTTCTGCGTTCTAAGCGCCGAAGCCGACGCGCTGTTAAAGCAGAGCTTCGATTCTCTCGGTCTTTCGCCGAGGGCGTACGATAAAATTCTTCGCGTTTCGCGAACGATTGCTGATTTGGAGGGCAGCGAGCTGATTGAGCTCTCTCACGTTGCGGAGGCGATTCAGTACCGCAGCCTCGACCGAAAGTATTGGAGATAAGAGGAGAAACAGACTATGGAAAAGCATATTGAGACCACGATGAAAAACCTTGAGAAAAACGGAATCAAGGCGTTTTACTGCGAAACGAAAAAAGAGGTGACGCCTCTGATTGAAACCCTTATCGAAAAGGGTGAAAGCGTTTCAAACGGCGGAAGCGTAAGCCTTGCGCAGTGCGGCGTTTTCAGGCTTCTCAAAAACGGCGATTACGATTATATTGACCGCTCTCAGTATCCGCCCGAAAACGTAAGAGAGGCGTATTTAAAGGCCTTCGCGTGCGACACGTACTTCTGCTCGTCGAACGCGGTAACCGAGCGCGGCGAGCTTTATAACGTCGACGGAAATTCAAACCGCGTCGCTTGTATCGTCTACGGTCCGAAGCAGGTTATAATGGTTGTCGGTAAAAATAAAATCGTCCCCGACATAAACGCGGCGATTCAGCGCGTAAAGGAAAAGGCTGCGCCGCCCAACTGTCAGAGACTCGGTATCGACTCCGCCTGCGCTAAGCTCGGAAAATGCGTTTCGCTCACAAAGGAAGACCCGTTTATGTGCGACGGCTGTGCGGCGGACACGCGTATCTGTTGTAACTATGTTGTGTCTGCAAAGCAGAGACACAAGGACAGAATAAAAGTAATTATCGTAAACGAGGATTTAGGATATTAAAAAAACGGCTGCGTCTGCAGCCGTTTTAATTATGATATAAGAAGGTCGATATTCTTTTCGAGAAGGTCGAAGAAATGCTCGACTATCTTTTTGTCCTCGTCGTTTCCGCGCACGCACATTGAGAGCGTCAGCTCCTTTCTCATAGAGGTTGCGGAAAGAAGAACGTAGGGCTTGTATTTTACCGCTCCGCTCATAAAGCCGTCCGTCGGCTCGTGTCCCTCAAGGGCGAGCTTCTGAACGTCGAGAATTCCGATATTGCTCATAGCGAGAAGCGGATTTGCGTAACCGACCTTGATTATTTCCTCGCTCGCGGCGAGAGGCATAATCTTATAGCCGAGCGAAAGCAGCGGCAGTCCGTGAAGTCCCATAAAGCGGTCCTGCTTGAACTTGTTTGAGGAAAGCACAACGTATTCAAGCGTTTCAAAGATGTCGCGTCCTCTGCGCGGAACCTTACACTGCATCCACGCGGTCTGGTTAGTCACGCCCTGTCCCTCGCTGTCCTTTATATGCCGTCTGAGGTCGATAGCGCAGGAAATCGAAACGCTGTCCTCGGGATTGAACATAGCAAGCTCGTAGAGCGAATAGAAATATGCCGTAAGAAGCATATCGTTTATCGTCGCGCCGTGCTTTTTTCCCGCCGCACGGATTTCGTCGAACTTCTGAGCCGAGAGCTTTCTTCTCGCGATAAACGAGCTGTCGCGGATGCTGTCGGGAGTAAGCGGGAACGCGTGGTCGTCCTTGGTGTTGATGTTTTTATAAAGACCCTTTGCCATCTTCCTTTCGGCGATTGAAAAGTCCTCGTAAACCGCCTCGTAGGAACGCGTACCCGTTCTCAGGTCAACGGGGCTGACCTTGCTTTCAACGTAATCGTTATAGTTTTTACAAAGCGCGTTCATAAAGTATTTCAGGTCGCCGCCGTCCATACACATGTGGTTTTCGACAAGACAGAGAGTCGACTTTCCGCCGTGATTGAAAACCGCTACCTTCATCTGAATATCAGCCTCGGGCGGTATGTACTGAACGAGGAAGCTGTTAATCTCTTCTGAAAGCGCCTCCTCGCTTACCTCCTTAACCGTCAGAACGTCGTTGATATGATAGTCCTTAACCGTCCAGTAGGGGTGAATTCTGTTATCCGTAAAGGAGGCGTGAAGCACGGGCGCCTTTTCGAAAAAGCAGATAAGCACGGTTTTGAGCGCCTCGATATCAATTAAAAAATCGTAGTGGAGCTCAACGTGAACCATTCTGTCGTTGAAGTCGCGGAAAAGATAGTGCATCTTATCCCATAACTCTGCGTTTAGTTTTCGTTCCATGTATCAGCCACCTCCAGTTTCTCAAGCTTGTTTTTGCTGATTGCGCCGACGATAACGGCGAAATCGACCGCAAGCGAAAGCGGTATGATTATCCACGCAACGCTCCATGCGAGAACGCCCGACGCGCCGATAAGTATGAAAAGAAATACCGAAATAACGGGAATATAGATAAGCCAGTTAAGAATAGCGAGTCTGTGGTGCGCGAGCGAGGCGTATGCGCCGTCGCAGACGAACATCATAATCAGACCGGCTATAACTATAAGCCAGCGGTTCGGGATGTCGTCGGTTACCGCGAGAACGAAAATATAAACCGCTACCGTCGACACGATAATATCCGCGGCGAGAAAGCCTCTCGCAATAATATGAAAGATTCTCTGCATCGACGAGAATTTCTTTACGCCGAGCGCAAGAAGATATATTACCCAGAGAAGAATGCCGTCTACGACGATTCCCCACGTCATGTGCCAGCCCTTTGTAACAAAGCTTACGCCGAGGAAAACTACGACCACGGCAAAAAGATAAATGACCGAGCCGACAGCGTTAAGAATAACTCCGCGCTTTGCGTTCTGCGCCTTGTTCTCTTTAACGCAATAATCCTTAAACTGCTTTTCAAGGTCGGAATATTCGCTGATAATAAGGTCGTCAACGACCTTGCGGTCGCCGAGTCCGCGCGAAGTGATTTCCGCCGCCCTCTGCGTCATTTCGTCGAGAGTTTTTCTCTTGAACTTATAACGCAGTCCGTCCCCGTCCCTGTCGGGAAGAACCGTATTAAGATAGTTAATAAAGCTTTCCATATATCCTCCTGTAATAAAAAAGCCAAGCACCCTGTACTTGGCGGTTTAATATTCAACAGCTCAACGTACACCACAGGTATATGTTGAGTCTCGCGTTTTTAAAGCTTGCCGGGCTGCTTTGCCGTGATGACGACTTGCTGCGGTATTCCGCCTGCTACTCCCTCAACAATTAGTATTTTACTATTTTAACGCGTGCTTTGTCAAGTGTTTTATAAGTCGAACAGCGCGCAGTATTCAAAATCGTTCGCAAGCGAGCGCGAGCTGTTTTTACATACGATAATATAGTCGAAAAGCTCCGAGCCGCATCCCTTCAGCGCTTTGGATATTTCTCTTATCGTCTCGCGGTCCGCGCTGTCGGGCTCGGTTCCGCGAAGGCTGTTACGAAGCGCGGCAACGCGGGCGGGGTGCATTCTGAAGAACGCCTCTGCCGTTTCCGCGGATATGCTTTGCGCCGACAGGGTTTCGCTTCCTATTTCGTTAAATCCGTTGTCAAAAAACACCAAATCGAGCCGTTCTTCCTTTACGCCGTCGTAATAGCTCTCGGCAAACGCCTTGATAATCGGAAGACCGAAGTATGTCTTTTCCTCCTCCGCGTCTCTGTAAAGTCCGTTTTTCGTACAGACCGCCGAGAAAACACCGAGCAGTCCGGCTGATGCCTCTCCCACACCCTCGATTTTCATAAGCTCCTCGGGAGTAGCGGCGAACACGGCTTCAAGGTCGTTATTAAAGTGAGTAAGGATTGCGTACGCGAGCGGCTTAGTGTCTTTTCTTCGGTTACAGTAATACAGGATAAGCTCGAGAAGCTCTCTGTCGCTGATACCGGGATAAGACTCGATATATCTTTTCCTGAGCCTCTCTCTGTGTCCCCTCTTCATTTTGCCGCCTCCTTTATTTTTTGAAGAATATAAGGTAAACCGCATACACCGCGGCGTATATCACGGGCTGATGGGCGAGGTAAAACCAGAGACTGTTTCTTCCGACAAAGGCGAAGGCTTTAATGTGGCTGTTATAAGTAAACTTCGGAAATCTTCCCTCCGCGGCATAAGCTCCGAGAAACGCGCCGAAAAGAAACATAAAGAGCCACGGCAGCAGAGCAAAATAGTCCGCGCTGAAAAAGCTCTGCGTATAAAAGCCGAGCGGCGCCGTAAGGTTCGTTCGGTAAAGCGCCTCAGGCAACGGTATAAGTCCGAAAAGAAGCGAGTGCGCGCCGACGGAATAAGTTACGGTAAAGAGGATAACGCTTATTATCATCCCGGCGACGGGGTTGATTTTTTTAATAAGCGGCATAAGCAGTCCCGTGATTATCATACACGTTCCGAGACAGTGAAGAATACCGAAATAAATCTCGTTTCCGCCCATGTTCATCAGCGGCATAATCACCGCCGTTACAAGCGTTATTCCGAGTCCCGCGCCGAGCACGATAAAGCCGCGCCTTATACAGTTCCTCGAAAGCCTTGAACAGATACCCGAGGTGATAATGAATATCCCCCAGAACAGCGGCTGAAGCACGAACAGACGGGTAAAAATCTCAAGTCCCCACTCAAGCCCGAGCAGACTTCCGATATCAAGGAAGCTGTGGTGAACAATCATCGCAAGAATTGCGAAGCCTCTCAGCTCGTCGAGCAGTATTATCCTTTCGCGATTGTTTTTCAAACCGATTACCTCTCAGACTTTGATATATTTTATAATATCCTATTTTAAAATGATTGTAAACTCTTATTTTTTATGGTATAATTCAAGCGGTGATAAAAATGAAGGAATATAATGTTTTACAGTACGGCGCAAAGGGCGACGGAAAAACAAACGACGCCTTTGCGATTCAGCACGCCGTGGACGATTGCGCTAAAAACGGAGGCGGTCGGGTGGTGCTCCAGAGCGGAAAGACATTTTACAGCGATTCAATCAGACTCCGCGAAAACGTGGATTTACATATTCAGAAGGGCGCAAGGCTTGTCGCTACCTCAAATATCGACGGCTATATCCGCCCGAACAAGCTTATTAATACTCCCGAAACGGCGCTTATAGGAAATCCCGTGACGGGTAAGCCGAGCTTCGTTTTTATTTACGCATACGAGGCGCACGGCTGTTCAATCAGCGGCGAGGGAACCGTCGACGCCAACGGTCGCGCCTTCGTTCAGCGTAAGGATAAATACTACGTCACGGGCGATTTTTATCCCCGTCCGACAGTTATATATGCGGAAAAAAGCGACCATATTACCTTTAAGGATTTTACGGTCGTTGACGCGCCGTTCTGGACGCTTCATCCCGCAGGCTGTAACGACGTGCTTATTGACAGAATCCGTATTCTTAACCGTCTTGACGTCGCTAATTCCGACGGTATCGACCCGGACCACTGTAAAAACGTAAGAATTCTCGGCTGTCACATCGAGTGCGCCGACGACTGTATCTGTCTTAAGACCTCAAAGGGAAACAGCGAATACGGTCCGTGCGAGAATATTATTATAGATTCCTGTACGCTGATTTCGACCTCAGCCGCCGTAAAAATCGGTACCGAGGGCGTTGACGATTTCCGTAATATTCTCGTATCAAACTGCGTTATAAGCCGCTCGAACAGAGGTCTTTCGATTCAGATACGCGACGGCGGAAACGTCGAAAACGTTTCTTACAGCAATATAATAATTGAAACCCGCCGCTTCTGTCCCGACTGGTGGGGTACGGCGGAGCCGATAGTTATCACCGCGCTTAACCGCGACGAAAACACAAAATGCGGAAAGGTTAAAAACGTCCGTTTTTCTAATATTACCGCAAAGGGCGAAAACGGCGTGCTGATTTACGCAAGCGAAGAAAATCCCGTAGAGGACGTCAGCTTTGAAAACTGCCGCATAACACTCTCTAAAAGCTCAAAATGGGAGTGCGGTCTTTACGACCTGAGACCGAGTCTTGACTGGGGAGTGGAAAAGCACGGTAACTCGGCGTTCTTTATCCGACACGCTAAGGACGTGCTTATAACGAAAACAAAAACCGCCTTCGGCGCACCCTGCGACAGCTATATGCACGCTGTCGACGCAGGCGACGTCGACGGGCTTGAGCTGCTTCGCTTTGAGGGCAGAGCGGCTGACCCCGCGCTTGACGATATAAAGCTTGAAAACGTAAGGAGGATAATGTAATGGTAGAGCTTAAATTTTATAAGGTAACGGGTATAAACTTCAGTAACCGGCTTCAGAACGGAACGGAGCTGAAGCTGTCTAATCAGGCAAAGTACAACATCAGCTATTTCGGAGAGGAAAAGCGCTGTCTCGGAAAGCTTGATTTCAGGGTATCCGACGAATCAATGAAGCCGTTTGAAATCAGAGTTGAAATGGAAGCCGTATTTACCTATGAGGACGGCGACGAGCAGCCCGATATCCACGTTTCGAGTTTTGACCAGCTTTTCCCGTTTTTAAGACAGATTATTCACGAAACTACCGCAATGAGCGGTATGCCGGGGCTTATGATTCCTTTAATGAAGCTTGACAGGAACAGCGTAAGCACCCAGAATAACGAAGCTCCCGCGGAGCCGCTTAACTGATATGGCTGCGCTGTGCGACGAATGCTGGTACAACAGCTTTGACGAGGAAAGCGGAGAGTATTTCTGCGACCTTCAGCTTGACGAGGACGAATACGCGAAGCTTCTTTCAAATCCCGAAAAGGGGAAAAGCTGTAAATACTTCCGTCCCGATATCGGCGAGTACGGAATAGTAAGAAAACAAAACTGAAAGCCGGCGGCATTTTCTGCCGCCGCTTTTTCGTTGTCTTGAATTGACATAAAATTCAAGTTAGTGTATTATTAATATATAATATTATGTTTGGAGTATGCTTATGAAGGTTGTAATTTTGGCAGGCGGCTTCGGTACGAGAATATCCGAGGAGTCGGAATACAAGCCGAAACCGATGATTGAAATCGGCGGAAAGCCTATTATCTGGCATATTATGAAAGAGTATTCCGCATACGGCTATAACGAATTCATTATCTGCGCGGGATATAAACAGCACATAATCAAAGACTGGTTCGCTAACTATTTTCTTCATAACAGCGATATCACCTTTGATTTTACAAACGGCACTAACGATATGATTATCCATAACCAGCAGTGCGAGCCGTGGAAAGTTACCGTGGTCGACACGGGACTTCTTACGATGACGGGCGGAAGAATAAAGCGCGTTCAGAAGTATATCGGTAACGAGCCGTTTATGATGACCTACGGCGACGCGGTATGCGACGTTAACATTCGCGAGCTCGTGGCGTTTCACAAATCGCACGGAAGGCTCGCTACGCTTACCGCAACCATGCTCGAGCAGTCTAAGGGCGTGCTTAATATCGGCGGCGATAACGCGGTTAAATCCTTCCGCGAAAAGAGCCACGCCGACAGCGCTCCGATTAACGCCGGCTATATGGTGCTTCAGCCCGAGGTCTTTGATTATATCGAGGGCGACGAAACCATATTTGAAAAGGAGCCTATGGAAAAGCTTGCCGAAAACAACGAGCTTATGAGCTTTGTATATAAAGGCTTCTGGCAGTGTATGGACAACAAACGTGAGATGGATATACTTGAAAACCTCTGGAAATCGGGTAACGCACCCTGGAAGGTATGGGAATGACGAAGGACAGACTGGAGCGGTTTTACCGCGGAAAACGCGTTTTTATAACGGGACATACCGGCTTTAAGGGAAGCTGGCTTTGTAAGCTGCTGCTTGATTTGGGCGCGGTCGTTTACGGCTACGCCCTTGAAGCGCCTACCGAGCCGAGCGTTTTTGAAATACTTGATTTAAAAAATCGCGTTCACTCTGTTATCGGCGACGTCCGCGACCCCGACGCGCTGAAAGAAGCGTTTGACGCGGCGCAGCCCGAAATAGTTTTTCACCTTGCGGCTCAGCCGCTCGTACGCGAAAGCTATCTTCTTCCGCGTTACACCTACGAAACCAACGTTATGGGAACGGTCAACCTCTGTGAATGTATAAGAAACAGCGCCTGCGTTAAATCGTTTTTAAACGTAACGACCGACAAGGTGTACGAAAACAACGAGCTTGAAATCCCGTTCACCGAGGATATGCCGCTCGACGGTTACGACCCGTATTCGAACAGCAAATCCTGCTCGGAGCTTGTAACGCATTGCTATAAAAAATCGTTCTTTAATGAAATGAATATCGCCGTTTCGACCGCAAGAGCGGGTAACGTTATCGGCGGCGGCGATTTTGCTAAGGACAGAATAGTCCCCGACTGCGTAAGAGCGGCGGCTGAGGGTAAAGAGATAATCTTAAGAAACCCTTACGCAATACGCCCTTTCCAGCACGTGCTCGAACCGCTTTACGTTTATCTTATAATCGCAAAGGCGCAATATCTCGACCCCTTGCTTCAGGGCTATTACAACGTCGGTCCCGACGTCAGCGACTGTATAACCACGGGCAGGCTCGCGGATATTTTCTGCAGGCTTTACGGTGAGGGAGCGAAATGGAAAAGCGTCGCCGAAAAGAACGCGCCGCACGAAGCGGGCTTTCTTAAACTCAATACCGATAAGGTTAAGTCCGCGTTCGGCTGGAAGCCCGTCTGGAACATTGAAACTGCGCTGAAAAGCGTTGTCGACTGGTCAAAGGCTTACGCCGCGGGCGAGGATATGGACCGCTTTATGACTCAACAAATAAACGGCTTCTGGGAGAATATCAATGCTTGAGGGATTAAACGAAAAAGAGGCGAGAGAAAAAATCCTCGCCGCCGTTAAAGAATATTATGAAAGCTACCTGGTCGCTCCCGAATATAAAGAGGGCGACAGGATTTCTTACGCCGCAAGAGTGTTCGATGATAAAGAGGTTACTAACCTCGTCGACGCGTCGCTTGATTTCTGGCTGACTTCGGGAAGATACTGCGACGGGTTTGAAAAAAAGCTCGGCGAATATCTCGGCGTAAAATACGTATCGCTTGTCAACTCGGGCTCGTCCGCGAACCTGCTCGCGTTTTTCGCGCTGACCTCTCCTCTCTTAAAGGAGCGTCGGATAAAAAAGGGCGACGAGGTTATAACCGTCGCCGCAGGCTTTCCGACTACCGTAGCGCCGATAATTCAGTACGGCGCCGTTCCCGTATTCGTCGATATTACCGTCCCCGAATACAATATTGACGTGAGCCGTCTTGACGAGGCGCTCAGCGAAAAAACGAAGGCGGTAATGCTTGCGCACACTCTCGGCAACCCGTTTAATGTTAAAGCGGTTAAAGAATTCTGTGAAAAGAACGGCCTCTGGCTTATCGAGGATAACTGCGACTCGCTCGGAAGCGAATACACCCTCGACGGAATAACGGCGTTTACGGGAAGCTTCGGCGATATAGGAACCTCAAGCTTCTATCCGCCGCACCATATCACTATGGGCGAGGGCGGCGCGGTATATACGAATAACGCCCTGCTGAATAAAATCATCCGCTCAATGCGCGACTGGGGAAGAGACTGCTCCTGCCCGTCGGGTACGGACAACCTGTGCGGCAGACGTTTTGACGGTCAGTACGGCGAGCTTCCGTTCGGCTACGACCATAAATACGTATACAGCCATTTCGGGTTCAATCTTAAGGCTACGGAAATGCAGGCGGCAATCGGCTGCGCTCAGCTTGACAAGCTCGGCGGCTTCGTCGAAAAGAGAAGAAAAAACTTCCGCCGTCTTTACGAGCTTCTGTCCCCCGTTTCCGATAAGCTGATTCTCCCGAGAGCTACCGAAAACAGCATCCCGTCTTGGTTCGGCTTTTTAATCACCTGTAAGGACAGCGAAACGAAAAACAGAATCGTAAAAAGCTGTGAGGAAAAAGGAATTCAGACAAGAATGCTCTTCGCGGGAAATATTATAAAGCAACCCGTGTTCGACGCATTGAGAAATAAAGACGGCGCCTACCGTGCAATCGGCGATTTGGCAACGACCGACAGAGTTATGAGCTCAAGCTTCTGGATAGGCGTATATCCGGGTATGACCGAAGAAAAGCTTGTCTTTATGGCTGACGCTGTAAAGCAGGCAGTTAAGGAGTCGGAGTAAAATGAGAATTAAGCTTTCCGATTATATTGCGGATTTTCTTGTTGAAAACGGAATAAAAAACTGCTTTACCGTCGTAGGCGGAGGAGCGATGCACCTGAACGGCGCCTTCGGTAAAAAGAAAGAGCTTAAGTGTCTTTATAACCACCACGAACAGGCGTGCGCGATTGCCGCCGAGGCGTACAGCAGAATAAATAACGATATCGCGCTTTGCTGCGTAACCTCGGGTCCCGGCGGAACCAACGCTATAACGGGCGTTCTCGGCGCGTGGCTCGATTCGCTTCCGATGCTTGTAATAAGCGGTCAGGTAAGATACGATACAACCGCGCGCAGCACGGGGCTTGACCTTCGCGCCATGGGCGACCAGGAGTTCGATATCTGTAAGGCTGTCGGCTGTATGACAAAATACAGCGTTATGGTAACCGACCCGCTGAAAATAAGATATCATCTTCAGAAGGCGCTTTATCTCGCGAAGGAAGGACGTCCCGGCCCCTCGTGGCTTGATATTCCTCTTAACGTTCAGGGCGCTTATATCGAAACCGACGAGCTCTTTCCCGACTTCGTTCCCGAAGAAAACGACAGAGCGGTAAGCGACGGCGACATAGAGCTTATTATTGAAAAAATACAACACGCAGAACGTCCGGTGATTATTGCGGGCTCCGCAATACGCACCTCGGGCGCGTTCGGCGCCTTCCGTGAGCTTACCGAAAAGCTCGGCGTTCCCGTTACCACCTGCTGGAACAGTATAGATTTAATACCCGACAGCTCTCCCCTGTATGCGGGAAGAGGCGGAATTATGGGGGACCGCGCGGGCAACTTTGCGATTCAGAACAGCGACCTCGTAATTTCTCTCGGCTCAAGACTTTCTATCCGTCAGGTAGGCTATAACTATAAAACGTGGGCAAAAAACGCTTACGTTATAGCCGTTGATATTGACAAAAACGAGCTTAAGAAGCCGACGCTTCACGTCGACCTTCCGATTTGCGCGGACGTTAAAGAGGTTATCGACCGGCTTAACTCCGCCGTCAGCGGCACTCTGTTTAACGGCAGCAAGTGGCTCGAAAGATGCGCCGCGTGGAGAAAAAAATATCCCGTCGTTCAGGATAAGCATTACGACGACACCGACCTTGCTAACGTTTACGCGTTTATTAAAGAGCTCTCGTCGGCGCTCAGCGACGACTGTATCACGGTCGTCGGAAACGGCTCAGCCTGCGTCGTAGGCTCTCACGCTTACGTTATAAAAAAGGATTCGCGCTTTATTATAAACAGCGCCGTTGCCTCAATGGGTTACGACCTTCCCGCAGCCATCGGCGCCTGCGTTGCAGCTGATAAGGAAATAATCTGTATCAGCGGCGACGGCTCGCTTCAGATGAATATTCAGGAGCTCCAGACGATTATCTCGAACGGACTCCCGATAAAACTCTTCGTTATAAACAATAACGGATATCACTCCATAAGACAGACCCAGAATAATTTCTTTAACGGCAATTATTCGGGAATAGGTCCCGACAGCGGCGACCTTTCCTTCCCCTCGCTTGAAAAGCTCGCGGGAGCTTACGGATATAAGTATATAAGCTGTGACAGCAACGCAAGACTCAGCGCGTTTATTGAAGCCGCTCTGAATACTGACGGCGCGGTAATCGCTGAGGTTTTCGTCGGAACGAATCAGAATTTCGAGCCGAAGTCCTCAGCCAAAATGCTTCCCGACGGCACGCTTGTATCGCCGCCGCTCGAGGATATGTCCCCGTTCTTAAGCGACGAAGAGCTTAAGGAAAATATGATTGTTGAGGAAAACCGAAGTGAGAGAGATTAAATCCGCCGTCGTAACGGGCGCTACGGGCGCAATCGGCATTTCGCTCTGCCGTCTTCTGCTCTCAAAAGGCGTTACGGTTTACGCGGCGTGCAGAAACAGCCCGCGCTTAAAGAATCTTCCCGACGGCGTTAAGCTTATTGTTTCCGATATCAGCGAAATCGGCAGACTTGATAAAACGCTTGGCGAAAGCGTCGACGCCTTTTTCCATCTCGCATGGGCGGGAACCACGGGCGACGGAAGAAACGACCCCGTGCTTCAGAATAAAAACGTCGGCTTTGCGCTTGAGGCGCTTCGCTGTGCGAAAAGACTCGGCGCGAAGGTGTTTGTCGGCGCAGGCTCACAGGCGGAGTACGGAAAACCGAACGTGCGCCTCACGCCCGAAACGGAGTGTAAGCCCGAAACCGAGTACGGCAAGGCAAAGCTCAGAGCTGAGCTTCTTCTGAAAGAGGAAAGCAAAAACCTCGGTATCGCCTGCCTGTTTCCGAGAATACTCAGCGTATACGGTCCGTTTGAAAGCGAAAGCTCCGTTATAAGCACAACGGTTAATGCGCTTCTTGCGGTACGCCGACCGTCGCTGACCGAGGGAAGTCAGCTTTGGGATTTTCTCTACTGCGACGACGCCGCAAGAGCGCTGCTGCTCCTTGCGGAAAAAGGAAAAAGCGGCGCTGTATATGTTCTTGCGAGCGGAGATACAAGACCGCTTAAGGATTATCTCTGCGTTTTACGCGACGCTGTCGACGGCTCTTTTGAGCTCGGCTTCGGCGAGATTGAATCCCCGTCGCCGCTCTCGCTCAGCGCCGACATCTCTGCGCTGACGGAGGATACGGGCTTCGTTCCGCTCGTCAGCTTTGAAGAGGGTATAGAAAGAACTGTTAATTATTATAAAAACAAGCTGGTATAATTATGAAAAAGATTAGCGTAGTAATTCCTTGTTATAACGAGGAGGAAAACATCGTACAGATTACCGCGGCGGTTGAAAACGAGATTCGCGGCTCGCTTCCGCAGTACGACTATGAAATACTTATTATCGACAACGCCTCAACCGATAACACGAGAGCGCTGATAAGGGGTATCTGCGATAACAATAAGAAGGTAAAGGCCATACTTAACGCAAAGAATTTCGGCCAGTTCAATTCACCGTTTCACGCGATACTTCAGGCAACGGGAGACTGCGTAATACCTATCTGCGCCGATTTTCAGGACCCCGTAGAAATGATACCGCGCTTCGTTCACGAATGGGAAAACGGGTATAAAATTGTATGCGGAATAAAAAGCGCAAGTAAAGAGAATAAGCTTATGCGCCTTTTCAGAACCTGCTACTATCGGGTTATAAAGAAGATGTCGAGCGTTGAGCAGATTGAGCATTTTACGGGCTTCGCGCTCTATGACAGGGATTTTGTAAACGTGCTGCGCGAGCTTGACGACCCCGCTCCTTTTATCAGAGGAATCGTAGCCGAGCTCGGCTATAAGCGTAAGGATATCGAGTTCGTTCAGCCTAAGCGCAAGGCGGGCAAAACCCATAATAATTTCTTTACGCTTTACGACGCGGCGATGCTCAGCTTTACGTCATATACGAAAATGGGCTTAAGGCTTGCTTCGATGTTCGGCTTCGCTATTGCCGTGCTGAGCGCGCTTATCGGCGTAGTTTACCTGATAATGAAGCTGATTTGGTGGGACCGCTTCCCCGGCGGCACGGTTCCGACCATGATTATTTCAACCTTCCTCGGCTCGCTTCAGCTTTTCTTCCTCGGCTTCCTCGGTGAATACGTAATGAACATCAACACGCGGGTTATGCACAGACCGCTTGTAATAGAAGAGGAACGGATAAATTTCGACGAATAAAAAAACACGGACAACCGTCCGTGTTTTTTGTTTTATGAAAGCGCGCCGATTATCGGCAATACGTAGAATACCGTAAGCGTTACGATTACAAGCGCCGTGAACGCGCCGTACGCAATCCTGTAAACTGCGTCGGGAAGCTTCAGCCGTTTTTCAAGCAGCACGAGTACCGCTGCCGCGGCAAAGCCCGCAAAGCTGAGAAACGCGCCGAGATAAGCTCTTTTATGAGAGAACCTCATCGTCAGTCTGTTCTCTCCGCTTTTAACTTTAACCGCCGTAAAGTTATTAAGCACCTTTACCGTCTCCGCGGCTTCGCCGTTCACGCTGCAAATCCAGTCTTCGCTGTATGTAACGGGAACGAACAGATATCCGTCTCTGTCGGCTTCGGCGTTTATTTCGATTCTGTCTTTATTAACGGCATACTCGCCTTCGCCGAGCCTGTTGCAGAGCCGCTCGAGCTTTCCGTTATCCATAAGATAGAAATCGACCTCGGACATATCGCCGTTAAGATAAACGTAGTCGAACCTGACCTCCTCGCCGTTAAACGAGCCGAGCTCAAGCGTTCCGCTGTTAAAGCCTATCGGGTACTTCGTATTGGTGTCGTGATTTTTAGCCTCGGGCTTGTTGTTTACTGTAACGAGTCCGCCGTTCACCGTCATTTTATAGAAGCTCGTGTCCTTGGAGTTCACCTTGATATAGAGCGTCGAGTCGCTCTTCGTCCTGATAACGTACGAGCCGATTATTACCTTCTTTTCGGCTTCTTTTTTGTTCAAAGGAGGATTCGGATTTTTTATTCCCGCCGTCCTGTAAACCGAGTCTATGTATTCTGCGTTGGTCGTCTGCCTGTACCCCTTGCTTACAAGCTCCGCGTTTTCGAACAGTCCCGTGTCGCCGCTTATCGACTCGTAAATCGCGTTCTGATATTCAAACGTGTTTTCGCAGTCAACGTAATCAATGCTTTTTATTGAGTCGGAGCACGTCACTCCCGCAGGGAAAACGAATCTGTTTTTGTATTTTATAAAGCCCGACGGACTGACCTCCTGCTTTTCATAGAGTCTGCCGTTAAGCTCTTCCTTTGAAACGCTGTCCGTAATTCTGAGGAGCGCTTTTGTAAAAGCCGTGCCTCCGCTGTCGGGAATTCTTGTATATACAACCGTGTTCCCGAGCCGTTTATACGAACTGAGGTGCTCCTCGCTGAGATTGTGAGTCCAGTTTGAAACCGAAGAGAAGTCGCCGAAATAAGCATAGTTCGTTATAAGCGACAGGTCGGGATTCGACACGCGCTCAAGCTCGTCGTTGCCGTTAATCATCGCGTCCGTCTCAAAACAGTCCTTATAGTAACCGTTGTACGCCTTTTCGGCGGCTGAGCCCTCGGCGTTTCCGACGAAGCTGTACGTATTAACGCATATCAGCACCGCGGCGAGTGAAAAAACCGCGGCGGTTTTTATTTTCTTGTTTTTAATCAGCAGTAACGCGAAATATATTCCCGCAACAAACAGGATGAGCGCCAAGATATACCGACGGTATCCGTTCTGTGCGGCGTCGGGCGAAATAACGTTATATACGCCGGTCAGCTTAAAATATTCCGCCGAAACGATAATCACGCCTGCGGTACATACCGCCGCAAAACAAGCGATAGAAATCTTAAAGGCTTTTTTCTCAAACAGCGTATCGGTATTAATTCTGTCCGCGTTGCTGAAATACCAACCGACGGCAAGGCACGCAAGAAACGCGACCATATAACCGTTTCTGTACGGGAACAGAAGTCTTGAGCCTCCGTGCCACAGAAGCTCCGAGCCGTAAGAAACGCTCTGAATATAAAGAAGTACGGCTGAAAGCGAAAAAAACAGCGCCGTCCGCCTTCCCGACGGTTCTTTTGTGGCGTGAATCACAAGAAGCGCAACGCTCGCAACGGCAAGCTCCGAGCCGATAAACATCAGCGTCGGAATAACGTTCTCATATACTCCCGCGAAAGCAATCTTGCACAGTCTTTCCAACAGCGTTCCGTGTGCCTCGTCAGCCATACCGTATTCAACAAACCTTGCGCTGCTGAACTTGTCCGCAAGGAATATGTAAACGGGATAAGCAGCTGAAACGAGAGAGATAAGCGTAGCACTTCCAAGCGCGTAAGCCTGTTTTTTTCTCTCCTTCTTTTCGGAAACGAGAAGAATATAAAGTCCGCCGAATATAACAAGCGACACCACCGCAAAGTACGCCATATACGTCTGTGAAACAAGAAGATATACAAGCGTGAGTACGAAAGGAAGCTTACTCTCCCCCTTAAACATATTATAAAGGAAAAGAATCAGCAGCGGATAAAGCGACGCGGCTGTAAGCCAGTCCGTGTTTGTATAATACTGAATATTGTATCCGCAGAAGGTGTAAATCAGCGAAAGGAGCAGAGCGCCCCCGTATGAAAGCTTTTCGAATATTCTCTGAAAAGAGAAAACCGAGGTGAAGGCGGTTATAGAAAACTTTAACAATATATAATACGAAAACGCGTTTATAAGCATTTCGCGTTTAAAAAGAAGATAAATAAACTGCGTAGGCTTCAGAAGATACATAAGCAGGCTTCTCGGGAAGCCGCCCGCGGTCGTAAGGTCGTAAAAAAGGCTTCCGTCCTTTACAGCGTCATAGAAATAGTATACTCCCGGCATACCTATTTGATAAAAATCTCCGCCTATTAAGGTTCCGCTTCCGAAGGGGTATATTCCCTTAGCCGCGAATACCGCAAGTAAAATCAGCACCGTTAAAACAGGCGCGGCTATACAGCCAATCAATCTGCCCTTTTTGTTCACTCCGTCTCTCCTCCGCATTCTCTTCCCTGTTTTTTGAGCGCAATTAATCCGATAACAAAGGTTAAAAGCATTCTCAGCGCGTTTGCAATTAACACGCCGACCGCAAACCCGAAAAGTCCGCCACGCTCAATGCCCGAAACGCTCAGCGCTATATACGCGACAAAAAACAGCCCGTTGATTACGAACTGTATTCTT
>JAILGO010000141.1 GCA_024696725.1 Eubacterium sp.
GGCGGGACTTGATAAGGATTGCTATAAGGTGATTTCCGTTATCGCGCCGGAGGAGCTCAGGCTTGAAAGAATAATGAGCCGCGACGGAATATCGCGCGGGCGCGCACTTCAGAGAATAAACGCCCAGTACGGCGAGGAATACTATACCGAGCACAGCGACTGCGTTATAGTAAACGACGGTAAAGCCGATATAAAGGCGCAGCTCGGCGGAATAATCGAAGAAATACTGTAAATCATTACCACGGAGGTATTAAATATGAGTGAAAAAACGAAACAGTTAAAGGAAATGCTGTTTAACGACAAGAAAAACGGTGTCGACTTTATGAGCGACGAGGAGCTCAGAGAGTGCGACGCGTTCTGCGAGGGATATAAGGAATTCCTCGGCGAATGCAAAACCGAGCGCGAGGTAGCCGCATGGGTTGAGGGCGTGGCTATTGCCAACGGCTTCGTTAAGTTCGACGAGTTCGGCGAGCCTCTTGAGGCAGGCGAAAAGGTTTATATTGCCAACAGAGGCAAGTCCGTAATCCTTTGCGTTAAGGGAAAAAGAAGCATAAAGGACGGCGTAAGAATTTCCGCCGCGCATATTGATTCTCCCCGTCTCGATTTAAAGCAGTGTCCCGTTTACGAGCAGGAGGGCATAGGCTATTTTAAAACTCATTACTACGGCGGTATTAAAAAATACCAGTGGGTAGCGATTCCGCTTTCTCTTCACGGAAGAATCTGTAAGAACGACGGAAGCTTTGTTGACGTAAGACTCGGCGAGGAGCCGGGAGAGCCGAAGTTCTGTATTACCGATATTCTTCCTCATCTCGGCGGCGAGCAGATGGCGAGAAAAACGAACGAGATTGTTAAGGGCGAGGAGCTTAACGTAGTAATCGGCTCGCGTCCCTTTAAGGACGACGAGGAAAGCGAAAAGATTAAGCTCAACCTGCTTTCGCTTCTCTATGAGAAGTACGGAATTGTCGAGAGGGATTTCCTCTCTGCCGAGCTTGAGCTCGTTCCCGCGTTCACGGTCGACGATATCGGATTTGACCGCAGTATGATAGGCGGCTACGGACACGACGACAGAGTCTGCTCCTATCCTGCGCTTCAGGCAATTCTTGATATCGACGAGGCGCCCGAATATACGGCGATTACCGTGCTTACCGATAAAGAGGAGGTCGGCTCCGACGGTAATACGGGACTTAATTCCTCATATCTTAAATACTTCATTGAGGACCTTGCAAGACTTGAGGGCTATGACGGCCGCGACGTTCTCCGTAACTCTAAGTGCCTTTCGGCTGACGTTAACGCCGCTTACGACCCGACGTGGTCGGGCGTGTTTGAAAAGAACAACGCCTCCTTTATAAATAACGGCGTATGCGTAACGAAGTTTACGGGCTCGCGCGGAAAGAGCGGAACAAGCGATGCTTCGGCTGAATTCTGCGGCTGGGTAAGAACCCTGCTCGACGAAAACGACGTTCTCTGGCAGACGGGCGAGCTCGGCAAGGTTGACGGCGGCGGCGGCGGAACGGTCGCTATGTATATAGCAAACCTCGACGTAGATACAATCGACGTCGGCGTTCCCGTTCTCTCAATGCACGCGCCTTACGAGGTAGTATCGAAGATTGACGTTTATATGGCTTATAAAGCCTTCTACGTATTCTTTACAAAATAAAACAGTTTCCGAAGGGCGGATAGATTATTCGCCCTCTGTTTATAACAAATAGTTGCGGTAATATGAAAAAGAAACAGGATATGCTAAGCGGCAGCATATTCGGGGGAATAATGCGCTTCGCGCTTCCCGTAATGCTGTCGCAGCTCTTACAGTTCAACTATACCTTTGTAGATAACATTATCGTCGGTCGTTACGCAAGCACTAACGCTCTTGCCGCCGTCGGAAACGTCGGCGCAATAAACGCCTTTGTTATCGGCGCGGCGCTCGGACTTGCGAACGGCTTTACCATTCCCGTCGCCCACGCCTACGGCGCGGACGATAAGCGCGGCGTCGCACGGTATGCGGGCTCGAGTATAGTAATAGCGTTTTTAACGGGACTCGTTATTGTAATAACCGCCCATATTCTGTCGACTCCGCTTCTTAAGCTAATCGGAACGCCCGACGAGATTATCGGTCTTTCGGCAAGCTATGTTAATATTCTCTATTTTGCCGTTCCGCTTCAGATGCTTTCGAATAACTTTACTGCGATTTCAAGAGCGGTGGGAGAAAGTAAAAAGCCGCTGTATTTCTATACGGTGAGCGTTATAGTTAACCTTATTCTCGATTTGCTCTTCGTTAAGCATTTCGGCTGGGGAGTTAAGGGTGCCGCGACGGCAACCCTTATTTCGCACGGCGTTGCGGCAACGCTTACGGGAATATACATATTCAGATTCAACGATAAGGTCGATATAAGAAAAGAGGACTTAAGACTGAATAAAAGCGTCGCGTGGAAACAGATTAAACTCGGAATTCCCGTATCGCTTCAGTTTACGGTTACCTCTATAGGCTCGATGGCGCTTCAGAGCGCGGTAAACTCCTTCGGCGCGAACGTTATCGCGGGCTTTACTGCGGCGGCGAGGGTTGAAAACCTTACTAATATTCCGATGAGCGGAATAGGCGTAGCGTCTCAGACCTTTACGGGCCAGAACTTCGGCGCAAAAAACAGCGAAAGAATAATAAAAGGAACGGGAACGCTTCTTATTATGGGCATTACGGCGTCGGTAATTATGAGCCTTGTAATACGGTTCGCGGGACCGCCGACGGTGTCGCTCTTTATGAGCGAGAGAAACGAAGAAATAATGGCTGCCGCGACGGCATATATCAAAGCGACCGCCCGGTGCTACTCGCTCGTTGCCGTTCTTCTCGTCGTAAGAAACTGTCTTCAGGGAATGGGCTTTACTTACGCTAATACAATCGCGGGCGTTGGCGAGCTTGCAGGACGGCTTGCGGTAGCGTTTATATTTAAAAGGCTTATCGGCTTCGCGGCTGTTTGCTATGCAAGCCCCGCCGCGTGGCTTCTTGCGGATATTCCGCTTATAATAATCTATCTTTCAAAAATGCAAAAAACGAAAACGGGTGAGATTTATGAAAATAGGCGACATACTGAAAAACAACAGGGTAACGGTATCGTTTGAGGTTTTTCCGCCGAAGCAGTGGGATAAAATCGAAAGCACAAAAAAGACCGTGCGCGAAATGAGCGTTGCTCAGCCGTCGTTTATGAGCGTAACCTACGGCGCGTCGGGAACTCAGGCAGGCTTCACGCTTGAAATAGCTGAGGAAATCAGGGATAGCGGAATGACTCCGCTTTCGCACCTTACCTGCGTTACGTCGTCAAGGGATAAAATCCATAGAGTCGTCGGCGATTTAAAGTCGGCGGGCGTGGAAAATATCCTCGCGCTTCGCGGCGATATCCCCGAGGGCTTCGAGTTCCCCGATACCGAGCACTTCGAGCACGCGAGCGAGCTGATTACCGAGATAAAGTCGCTCGGTGATTTTTGCGTCGGCGCCGCCTGCTATCCCGAAATCCACCCTGAAAGTAAAAACAGGGTAGAGGATATTGAATACTTAAAGCATAAGGTTGACTGCGGCGCGGAGTTTCTCACGTCACAGATGTTCTTCGATAACGGCGCGTTTCTTAACTTCGTTGAAATGTGCAGAGTAAAGGGTATCGAAGTCCCCGTAATCGCGGGAATTATGCCGATTACCAACGCGCGCCAGATTAAGCGAAGCATAGAGCTTTCTAACTGCTCCGTACCCGAGAAGTTTTATAAGATTATGGAGCGCTTCGGCGACGAGGACGCCTCTATGCAGCAGGCGGGTATTATCTACGCCACCGAACAGATAATCGACCTTATGGCTAACGGAATTAACAATATACATATTTACACTATGAACAAACCCGCGGTAGCCCTTCAGATTATGAACGGACTGAGCGAAATAATAAAGTAATGAAAAGGGAAGACGTACTTCACTATCTGAGGACCGCCTCAAAAACAGAGGACGAAAAAATCCTTGCGCTCGTAGACAGGGCGATGGCGGAGGTCGAAACGGCCGCCGCGACTAAAACGCTTTATCGGATTTTCGACTGCTCGGTGAGCGGCGATACCGTAACGGTTGGCGGAGCAGAGTTTCACAGTACCCGCCTTGCCGAAAATCTGAACGGCTGTAAAAGAGCCGTCGTTTTCGGCGCAACTCTCGGAGTTGCCGTTGACCGACTGATTAACGCCGCCGCGGCGACCGATATCGCGCTCGCAATGGCGTATCAGGCGGCAGCCGCCGCTAAAATCGAGGAGGTCTGCGATAATCTTGAAGAGGAAATAAAGTCAAGCCTCGGCGTAACTTTGCGAACGCGCTACTCGCCGGGCTATTTTGACCTTGATATAAAAGAACAGAAAAAGCTGTTTTCGCTTTTGGAGCTTACGAAGCGTATCGGAATAACGCTTACCGACACGCTTGAAATGCTCCCGACAAAAAGCGTGACTGCATTTATAGGAACAGAGGACTGAAGATGATTAAATATTTTGACGGCGGAACGGGAACGATGCTGAATCTGAAGGCGGGCGAGCTCCCCGAGCTTCTTAACGTTACCGACCCCGAAAGAATTTTTGCCGTTCATAAGGCATACGCCGAGGCGGGCGCGGACATTATTACCGCTAACACCTTCGGAGCAAATCCGCTAAAATACGAAAACTGCGCGGAGCTTGTCCGCGCGGGCGTTCACCTTGCGAAAAAGACGGGGAAAGCCGTCGCGCTCGATATGGGACCGACGGGAAAGCTCTTAAAGCCTATGGGCGACCTCAGCTTTGAGGATTGCTATAACGCTTACAGCGAGGTCGTTAAGGCGGGCGCGGACGAAGCGGATTTAGTGCTTATTGAAACGATGGGCGATACCTACGAAATCAAGGCGGCTATGCTTGCGGCTAAGGAAAACTGCTCGCTTCCCGTTTTTGTTTCGATGATATTCGACGATAAAGGAAGACTCCTCACGGGCGCAGACATAAAAACCGCCTGCGCGGTGGTTGAGGCGCTCGGCGCAGACGTTATCGGCTTTAACTGCGGACTCGGACCGAAGCAGATGCTCCCGCTCGTCGGGGAGCTCAGACGCTGTACCTCTCTTCCGATTATGGTTAACCCTAACGCGGGACTTCCCGTAGTAGTTAACGGTGAAACGGTTTATAACGTTGAGCCCGACGAGTTCTCCGAATATATGAAGAAAATAGCAGAGCTCGGCGTGTCATATCTCGGCGGCTGCTGCGGAACAACCCCCGACCATATTGTTTTAACAATAGAAAAAACTAAGGATATTCCCGACAGCGTTCCCGAATTCAAGACCGAAACGATAGTAACGAGTGGAAGCGAAAGCGTAACCCTCGGCGAAAAGAGCGTCGTTATCGGCGAAAGAATTAACCCGACGGGAAAGAAGCTGCTTAAAGAGGCGCTCCGGAATAACGACGTGGACTATATCCTTCGCGAAGGTATTTCTCAGCGCGACTGCGGCGCGCATATTCTTGACGTTAACGTAGGTCTCCCCGATATCGACGAAACCGAGATGCTGAAAAAGGCGGTCTTTGAGCTTCAGAGCGTTCTGAGCGTACCGCTTCAGCTTGACAGCGCAGACGCCGAAGCTATGGAAGCGGCGCTGAGAATCTATAACGGAAAGCCTATGCTCAATTCCGTGAACGGAAAGGAAAGCTCAATGCGTACAATCCTTCCGCTCGCTAAAAAATACGGCGGAGTGGTCGTGTGTCTCTGTCTTGATGAAAACGGTATTCCCGAAACCGCAGAGGGAAGAATAGCAATCGCCGAAAAAACAATAAAAACCGCCGCGGAGTACGGCATTGATAAAAAGGATTTGGTCGTCGACGCGCTGACGATGACGATTTCAACCGATATCAACAATGCTAAGGAAACGCTTAAGGCGGTAAAATATATCCGCGAAAAGCTCGGCGTTCATACCGTGCTCGGCGTTTCGAATATCAGCTTCGGGCTCCCGAAGCGCGAGGCGATTAATACCGCGTTTTATACCGAAGCGCTTGCCGCGGGACTCAGCGGCGGAATAATCAATCCGAAGTCGCAGGCTATGATGAACGCTTACTACGCCCATAACGCGCTCGCCGGGCTTGATTCAAACTGCGAGGAATATATTTCCTCCGTTACCGAAACGGCAGCGGTTACCGAAACCGCAGAGCTTACTCTCGACGCCGCGATTATTAAGGGAATGAAGGAGGAGAGCGCAAAAAGCGCCCGCTCCCTGCTTAAGGAAAACGGCGCGCTTGAAATAATAAACGGCTATATTATACCCGCGCTCGACAAGGTCGGCGACGGCTTTGAGAAAAATAAAATCTTTCTCCCCCAGCTTCTTATGAGCGCCGACGCGGCTAAGGCGGCGTTTGACGAGATAAAGGCGAATATCGTAATGAGCGGCACGCCTCAGGTAAAGGGCGAGAAAATAATTATCGCAACCGTCGAGGGCGATATTCACGATATCGGAAAAAATATCGTTAAGGTCCTGCTTCAGAATTACGGCTTCGACGTTATCGACCTCGGAAAAGACGTTAAGTGCGAAACCGTGCTTGAGGAAGCGAAAAAGCTAGGCGTAAAGCTCGTCGGACTGTCGGCGCTTATGACGACGACGGTTCCGAATATGGAAAAAACGATACGCCTCCTTCACGAAAACACCGACGCAAGGGTGTTCGTCGGCGGCGCGGTCTTAACGCGGAATTACGCAAAAATGATAAACGCCGATTATTACGCAAAGGACGCAATGGAAAGCGTAAGAATAGCTCAGGAGTTTTTCGGACAATAAAAAAAGACGGCTCAGCCGTCTTTTTCTTTTACTTATTCCATTCGTCGATTTCTTTTCTGAGCCAGTCGCACCACGCGTCGATACCGGTTCCGTTTTTCGCGGAAATGAAGAAAATATCGGCGTTCGGATTGAGCCTCTTGATTCTTTCTACCACCTTTTCGTCGTCAAAATCGAAAACGCTCTTCGTGTCGATTTTATTGATAAGAACGACGTCGCTTATTGTAAACATAAGGGGGTACTTAAGCGGCTTGTCGTCGCCCTCGGGAACGGATAAAATCATAGCGTTTTTACTTGCGCCTGTGTCGAATTCCGCAGGGCAGACAAGGTTTCCGACGTTTTCAAGCACGACGAAATCGAACTCGTCGGCGTTAATGCTTTCAAGTCCCTGCTCGGTCATTCCTGCGTCGAGGTGACACATTCCGCCCGTGTGAAGCTGAACGGCGGTAACTCCCGTCTCGCTCATCGTTCTCGCGTCGACGTCGCTGTCGATGTCCGCTTCCATAATTCCGATTTTATACTCGTCCTTAAGCGCCGCAATCGTAGCCTTAAGCGTCGTGGTTTTTCCGCTTCCCGGCGAGGACATAAGATTAAGAAGAAAGGTTTTCTTTTTCTTAAGCTCGTCCCTTACCCTGTCTGCCTCGCGGTCATTATTTTCAAAAACCGATTTTTTAATTTCAATTACCTTAAAGTCGCTCATATCAGACCTGCCTTATAAATAATGTATATTATATTTTATTATTATATGCGCCTAAAGTCAAGAAAAACGGTTATAAAACGCAACGGGAGGAGCTTTGCGTCCTCCCGTTTTTGAGGTTTTGTATATAAACGAGCCGTTATAGCTCGGACGCAAGCTTTTCCACGGAAGAAAACCGTGAGCTCGGGTCAATCTGGGTGCATTTAAGAACTATTTTACCCGCTCTGCCGTCGGCAAGCTTTATGCTCGGATGCTTTCCGGTAAGCATAACGTTAAGAAGAACGCCTAAAGCGTAAATATCCGTGCGCGCGTCGGTTTGCGCAATCCCGAGCTGCTCGGGCGAGGCGTAGCCTATGGTTCCGATTTGTACGGTGTCTCTTGTCGACGAAAGAGAAAATTCTCTTGAGGCGTTAAAATCTATTAGCTTTACCGTTCCGTCTTTTGTAATCATAATATTTTCGGGCTTAACGTCGCGGTGAATAAACCCGTTAGCGTGAAGCGGGACGAGAGCGTCGCAGGTTTCAAGAAGAATCTTTT
>JAILGO010000169.1 GCA_024696725.1 Eubacterium sp.
TTTGAAGCTTTCTATAATAATAACGATACTTGGACCGTTGAAACAACCTCGCTTGAAACAGTGATTTCAACCCTTACGGACGTTATTTCAACAATCTCGCTCGCAATAGAGGCTATTGCGGCAATAAGCCTTCTCGTTGGCGGTATAGGCGTTATGAATATTATGCTTGTTTCTATTACGGAAAGAACAAAGGAAATAGGAACGCGAAAAGCACTCGGCGCAACGGACGGCTCAATACGCCTTCAGTTTGTTACGGAGGCTATGGTTATCTGCCTTGTAGGCGGACTGCTCGGTATCGGCGTAGGAATTGCTCTTGGGCTCGGGCTGAGTAAAATACTCGGCTACTCCGCCGCTCCGAATATAGCGAGCATTGTGATTGCAGTAGGCTTTTCGCTTCTTATCGGCTTAATCTTCGGCTACGCGCCTGCCAATAAGGCGGCAAAGCTCAATCCGATTGACGCGTTGAGATATGAATAAAAATTTTTCTTTACAAATTATAATTTATATGTTATAATCCCTTTTGCTGTAAACGGATTACTCGGTTTCGGGGGTTCACCTTCCCGCTTCTGCGTTCTCCGCAATATGGTAATATTATGAAAGGTGGAAAATGAAATGACTCAGGAACAGAAGCAGGCTATTATTAAAGAGTATGCTATTCATGAAGGCGACACAGGCTCTGCTCAGGTACAGGTTGCTGTTCTTACTTTCAGAATTCAGGAGCTTACCGAGCATCTCAAGGTTCATAAGAAGGACCATCACTCACGCCGCGGTCTTCTTAAGATGGTAGGTCACAGAAGAAACCTTCTCTCCTACATCTATAAGAAGGATGTTAACGAGTACCGTCAGCTTATCGCTAAGCTCGGTATCCGTAATACCATTGAGCGTAACCTCATTGAAACAGAGGACTAATGAAATTCGGCAGACGGTGCGAAAGTACCGTCTGCTAAGTTGTTTTTAGGTATTCGCTAAGGAGGAGCCGTAATTGTGATAAATCAAATATTTCAAGCCGCTTGACGTACTTGATTTATTACAATTTATCCTCCTTGTGAAAATATAAAATAAAGGAGAATAAAAATGTTTTTCAAAAATTTTAAGGTTTGGGAAACCGAGCTTGCCGGAAGAAAGCTTACCCTTGAAACGGGTAAAATGGCAGGACTTGCAAATGCTTCAATCCTTGCGCGTTACGGCGAAACAGAGGTTCTCTGTAACGTAACCGCGTCGGCTAAGCCGAGAGAGGGCGTGGATTTCTTCCCGCTTTCAGTTGACTATGAGGAGAAAATGTACTCCGTAGGACGTATCCCCGGCTCCTTCCAGAGAAGAGAGAGCAGACCGAGCGAAAAGGCTATCCTTACCTCGCGCTGCATTGACCGTCCTATCCGTCCTTTATTCCCGAAGGACTTAAGAAACGACTGCTCGGTTGTTGCAACCGTTATGTCCGTTGACCCCGATTGCTCGCCCGAAATTACCGCTATGATAGGCGTTTCCGCAGCTATCGCTATTTCCGATATTCCGTGGGACGGTCCGATTTCAGGCGTTAACGTAGGTCTTGTAAACGGCGAAATCGTTATTAACCCGACTCTCGAGCAGCGAACTGAAAGCGACCTCGTTCTTACCGTCGCTTCTACCGCAGACCTCGTAGCTATGATTGAGGCGGGCGGTAACGAAATCGACGACGATACGATGTTCAACGCTATTATGGCAGGTCACGAGGAGAATAAGAAAATCGTTCAGTTCATTAACGGCATCGTAGCAGAGGTAGGTAAGCCGAAGTTCGCTTACGAAAGCTCTGACCCCGACCCGGAGATTATGGCTGAAATCGAGGAGTTCTGTATCGAGGACGTTAAGAGGGCTCTTGATACCGACGATAAGAACGTCCGCGACGAAAGACTTCTCCCGATTTACGAAGCAGTTCACGAAAAGTTCGACGAGCGCTTTGAGGAGCATCCCGAAAAGATTGAAGAGATTATGTATCTCGTTCAGAAGCACGTTGTACGCGCGTGGCTAAAGGACGAGCACAAGAGAGTCGACGGAAGAGGAATCGACGATATCCGTCCCCTTAACGCAGAAATCGACCTTCTCTCACGCGTTCACGGCTCGGGTATGTTCACAAGAGGTCAGACTCAGGTGCTTTCAATAGCTACCCTCGGCGGAATCCGCGACGCGCAGGCGCTTGACGGACTCGACGAGCAGACTGAAAAGAGATATATCCACCACTATAACTTCCCCTCGTATTCGGTAGGCGAAACGAAGCCCTCAAGAGGCCCGGGAAGACGTGAAATCGGTCACGGCGCCCTCGCTGAAAAGGCTCTCGTTCCCGTACTTCCCTCAATCGAGGAATTCCCCTATACAATCCGCGTCGTATCCGAGGTTCTTTCCTCCAACGGCTCAACCTCACAGGGCTCTATCTGCGGCTCGACTCTCGCTCTTATGGCGGCGGGCGTTCCGATTAAGGCTCCCGTTGCAGGTATCTCCTGCGGTCTTATCACAGGCGACGAGGGCGTTTACGGCGACTTTATGACTATGATTGATATTCAGGGACTTGAAGACTTCTACGGCGATATGGACTTCAAGGTAGCGGGTACTAAGAAGGGTATTACCGCTATTCAGATGGACCTTAAGGTTCACGGTCTTACTCCCGAAATCATTAAGGAAGCGTTCGCTAAGACTCATAAGGCAAGAAATTATATCCTTGACGAGATTATGCTTCCTGTTATAAGCGAGCCGAGAGCAGAGCTCTCCAAGTACGCTCCGAAGATGAAGACGATTGCTATCAATCCCGATAAAATCGGCGACGTTATCGGTAAGAGCGGTAAGATTATTCAGCAGATTCAGGCTGACTTCGACGTTAAGATTGAAATCGAAGAAGACGGTAACGTATTCGTTTCCGGTCAGGACGCCGACAAGTGCGACGCAGCTATCGAGGTTGTTCGCCTTATCGCTACCGACCCTGAAATCGGCGCCTTCTATAACGGCGTAGTAACAAGACTTATGAATTTCGGCGCGTTCGTTGAGATTGCTCCGGGTAAAGAGGGACTTGTTCATATCTCACGCCTTGACGTTAAGAGAACCGAAAAGGTTGAGGACGTCGTAAACGTAGGCGATAAGATTATCGTTAAGTGTATCGGTATTACCGACGAGGGTAAAATCGACCTTTCGCGCCGCGACGCTCTTATCGAGCTCGAGGGTATGAAGGCTGAAAACGAAATCGACGACGCGCCTCCGAAGAAGAAGGGCAACCGTCCTCACAGACCGAGAAGACGCGACGACTGATAAAAAATAAAGCGAGGATTTTTCCTCGCTTTTATTTTTTTGTTTTATCTGTCGTCCTCGTCGAACGGGATAACTCCCTCAACGGCGTCTTTCGGGTATATTCTCTTTTCGCCGTTGTCAAGGTCTATGAGAACGTATTTCATATTTCCCATACCGAGCTCGTTCATATAGCTGAGCTGTCTGTGACCGTGACGTGTCGTTATTCTCTCAACGAGGTCGGCGTGGTCCTTTTCGTCGAGCGCGTAAACGAGGTCGACCGAAGCCGTGTCAACCGCGCAGATATCCGTCGACGCGAGTATTCCGATATTCGGCGTAACCACGGGCATCGCCGCGCAGCCCTCGCAGTCGCACGAAACGCTCATATTTCTGAGCACGTTGATAAACGAAATGTTTTTACCGAAAAAGTCAACCGTCGCCTTTGAGCTTTCGGTAATTCTCTCCATAAGCTCCTCCTCGGCGATGCTCCACATATTGTCGCTGCCCTCGGTGGTGTGAATCATAGCCTTTCCGATTCGTCCGTCGGCGCAGCCTATGCCGATATTTTTATTCGAGCCGCCGAATCCGCCCATCATGTGTCCCTTGAAGTGCGTTAAAACGAGAAGCGAATCGTAGTTGATAAGATTCTTTCCCATATACATTTCGGTAAACCATTTTCCGCCGCTGACGGGGAGCGCAACCGTCGCCTCCTCGTCAGTAATATCGACGGGACAGAAGGTCCAGCCGTTCACCTTAAGCGTTTCGCGGTGCTGCCCGGTTGTGTATCTGTCTCCCTCGTAGTAGGTGTTCGTTTCAACTATCGACGCGTCGGGAAGCTTCTTCCTGACTAAAGCCTTAACCCACGGACGGGGGATAATGTTCGGTCCGTTTTTCTCGCCCGTATGGAGCTTTATCGCCGTTTTTCCCGTTATCCCGCCGCAAACCTTCTCATAGATTTTAATCAGACCGTCGGGTGAAAGGTCGCGCGTAAAATATACGACCGATTCGTTGCCGGTTCTCTCGCCGTAGGGAATATATTTTCTTCCGTCTATTGTGCCTTTGAAGTCTTTATTCATAGTTTTTCCTCCTGTCTTTTAAACTAATTATATATGATATTTCTTATAAAATCAATATAGGTTGCTTTTGGTATTATAATAGTGTAAAATATTTATATATTGTTTGGAGGCGATATTATGAAAAGAATAATTGCGTTTTTTATGGCTCTTATAATGACCGCTGCTCTTCTCCCTGTTTCAGCAAGCGCTGCGGGTAAAACGGAGGTTTATGACTATTATTCAAAGAGCGGGGAATATAAGGTCTCAAGCTTTACCTATAAGGTAAGCGATAATGACTTTACCTATAAGGTATGGTTCCCTAAAAATATTCAGAAGCTTTCCAGACGCCCGATAATTATCTACTGTAACGGTACGGGCTCTAACTATGAAAAGAGTCAGTCGACGGTCGATTTTCTTGAAAGAGCCGCCTCTCACGGCTATGTCTGCTTATGTAATACCGATACCGATACCGGTATGGGAACAAGTATGGACGCGGGATTTACTAAGCTTATCGAGCTTGGCAAGGACGGTAAGAGCAAGCTTTATAAAAAACTCGACTTATCGAGAGTCGGCGCCGCGGGACACTCTCAGGGCGCTACCTGTACTATTCACCTTACCGACCCCGCGATGTTTGAAAACGCGAAGTATTATAAGGCGATATTTATGGCTTCGCTTCCTACTCCAGCGCTTGAGAATTCACCTATTCAGAATTGTCCCTACGACCCGACTACCGTAACTCTCCCGACGCTCCTTATAGGCGGAACGGGCGCGACCGACGCGAGCTTTATCGCTCCGTGGGACACGAGCCTTCTCCCGAACTATCAGGCGTTTAAGGGCGATACCTATCTCGCGAGAATGAAGGGAGTAGAGCACGCCGACAGTATTGAAAAAACCGCGTCGTATATGATTGCGTGGTTCGACTATCAGTTCTACGGTAAGTCAATCGCCGCTAAAGCCTTTACGGGTAAGTACGCCGAGCTGAAAACTAACCCGAACTGGCAGGATTTCAAGGTTAAAATAAAGAAAAGACCGTGCGAAGCGAAGAACGCGAAAGCGCTCAGAAAAGGTTTTAAGGCGACCTGGAAGGTTGATAAGCGCGTTACGGGATATCAGATTAAATACGCCTATAATAAAAGCTTTAAGAATAAAAAGAACGTAACCGTAAAGGGCGGTAAAAAAGCGGCTTATACCGTTAAAAAACTTAAGGCTGAAAAGACGGTTTATATCAGAGTCAGAGCCTATACGGTTGTAGGAAATAAAAAGTTCTATTCAAAATGGTCAAAGCTTATGACGGTAAAAACAAAATAAAAAAGAGGAGGGTTCAGCGCCCTCCCTTTTATTTTTTATTCCGTTTTGCTTTAAGCTGATTGAAATCCGTCGCGGAGAGAATTCCGCATACAATAACAATTACCGCACAGGTTACCGTAAGCGGCGTAATAATCGAGGTGTCTCTCAGAATAATTACCGAAAAGACAATCGCCCACGCGGCGTAAGTTATATCGAGCGCCATAGCCTTTGACGCGCCGATTTTTGATATAGCGCGGTAGTAGCAGAGATAGGATACCGTCGCGAAAAACGCCGCCGCCGCGATAACGGGAACGACCTTGACCGAAGGCGCGGCGAACAGCTTAACGGTGAAGCCCCAGCCCTTCAGCACCGGAAGAATAATTACTCCGTAGGTCAGCGACGAGGTGGTCTGCCTTATCTGAAGCGCGTACTCGTTTTTTACGCTCGGGTCCTTAAAGCATTTAGCAAGTATTACCGCCTCTATGCCCCAGCCGAATGAGCACATCATTGCGCCTATAATTCCGAGCCAGAAATTGCTAACCTCGATTTCGGGCGAATAGCTAAGTCCGTAAACGCCGAGAAGCGTAATGCCGAGCAGTACCCAACGGTACCATTTCATTTCCTCTTTTAAGAAGAAATACGCAAGCACGGCGCCGATAGCGGGGAATACCGCGCTCGCTACCGCTCCGATTGACGCGCCCATATATTTTATTGTAAGAACGTATCCCGTCATACCGACGGGTCCGCCGATAAGCGCCGCAAGCATAACGAATTTTCCGCTTTTTGTCTTAAGCGCTTTTAACACGTCGGGGAGCTTCCCTCTCACTCCGTTGTATCCGCAAGCCCAGATTGCCGAGCATACGTCGTGTAAAAAGGTGCTGACGAACGGCGCGAGAAATAAAGCCCTGTCGCTTGAAACAAAGGGCGTCATACCGAGCGCAATCCCGAGTATAACCGTCTCGAGCGCCCACGTTATTCCCGCTAAAGCTCCGAATAGCATAACCGTTCTCCGTTGTTTTGATAGAAGTATTATAACAAATATAATAATGATATTCAATATTTTACATACTATTTGATTTTGGGATTATTGAAATCAGTTAATATATGGTAAAATACAATTGTCCATTTTATATTCATTTTTAAGGAGAGATGATTATGAAAAAAATAATCAGTTTTGTTAAAATTTACATTTGTTTTTTCTGAATGAAATACAAACAATAACCTTGCAAGGTGAAATTTGCAGGGCGGCGCTCTGATTTTTCGCCCTGTAAATAAGAAAAAGCGAGGTGTATTTCAAATGGCAAAGAACACAGTTCCCGAGGCTAAAGAGGCTCTTAACCGTTTCAAGATGGAAGCAGCTTCTGAGGTAGGTGTTAACCTTAAGCAGGGTTACAACGGTGACCTTACTTCCAAGCAGGCAGGCAGCATCGGCGGTCAGATGGTAAAAAAGATGATTAAAAGTTATGAAGAATCAATGAGATAATGTTCTTCAGCGGAGCGGGGCTTAGGCTTCGCTCAATTTTTTTGGCTTTTAATATTCGTTTAAGAATCGTTTATTATGCTGTGCTCAACAAAGGATTCTTTGATACTGTGCAAAGGAGTAATCAAAATGAAAAACA
>JAILGO010000194.1 GCA_024696725.1 Eubacterium sp.
GCTCTATCCTTATCTCCGCTCCGGCGCGAGACGTCACGGCGGCAGCCTTCGGATAAACAAAAAAAGAGGCTTGATTTTTTATCTGCTCCCTTATCGTAACCGATGGGGACTTTTAGTCGGAGCGGTTTTTGCGGTATCAATTATCTGCATTCTGACCTCGTTCGTCTGGAAAATCGAGATTAAAAGCAGCGGCTCGTTTTCCGCGTCGGTTATTTCGGAGCTTCTTGAGGAAAACGGTTTAAAGCCTGGCGCGCTTAAAAGAAGCGTCGATAAGGACAGACTTGAAAGCCTCCTGCTTGCCGTTTATCCCGAATGCGCGTGGGCGCATATTAACGAAAACGGGACCGTCTTTACCGTCGAGCTCGGCGACGCCGTTTTGAAGCCTGATACCGTAAACCCTGAGGAATACTGTAATCTTAAAGCTAAAAAGGACGGAGTTATCGTAAAAGCCACGGTCGATAACGGCTGGCAGCTTGTAAGAAAAGGCGAAGCGGTCTGCGCGGGAGATATTCTCGCCTCGGGTGTGTTTGAAAGCGAAAAGAAGCTTAATCTTTTCGCTCACGCACGGGGAGAGTTTATTGCAGAGGTAAAGGAGCCCGTACGGATTAAAATATCAAGAGCGCAGAAGGAGAAGAATTATATAAGCGAGAATCAGTATAAATATCTTAGTTTCTTCTCTCTTAAAATCCCGCTCTTTCTGATACCTCGCGTTGACGGCGAAGCGGACGAAAACGCGGAATACTTAAAGCTTTTCGGCGGCGTAATTCCCGTCGGCGTAATAACTGAAACGGTTAAAGCTTATACCGTTACCGAAAAAAGCCTGAGCGACAGAGAGCTTCTTTCGCTCGCAAAAGCCGAGCTTGAAAATAAGCTTAAAAACGAGCTTTCGGATTGTGAAATAATAAAGCGGAATCTGAAAACGGAGCTTAACGGCGACAGTATAACAATAACGGGAAACGTGCTCGTTCTTGAGGATATCGCAGAAGAAGTAAAAATTATTAAATAATGTTGATTATAAAACCCCTGTATGTTAAAATGAAGCTATAAAGGGGGAATTCAAATGACACACGAAAACCTTAAGGGCAGAGTAGCCGTCGTTACGGGCGGCGGAGGAGTTCTCTGCGGCGCGTTCGCTAAAACGCTTGCAAAGCAGGGCGTAAAGGTAGCCGTGCTCGATTTAAATGAGGCTGCTGCTCAGAAATGCGCCGACGAAATTATCGCCGACGGCGGCACGGCTATAGCAGTAGGCTGTAACGTGCTTGACCTTAATTCAATGCAGGCGGCGCGCGATACCGTAACCGAAAAGCTCGGTACCTGCGATATTCTTTTAAACGGCGCGGGCGGTAATAACCCTAAGGGTACTACAACAAAAGACACGCTTGAAAAAATCGACCTTGTTAAAAAAGACGAAAATATAAAAACGTTCTTTGACCTTGACCCCGACGGAATAAGCTTCGTGTTTAATCTCAACTTCCTCGGAACTCTTATTCCTACTCAGGTTTTCGCTAAGGATATGGTTGAAAAGGAAAATACCTGTATCGTTATGATTACGTCTATGAACGCCTTCCGTCCGCTTACGAGAATACCCGCGTATTCCGCGGCTAAGGCGGCGGTTAAGAATTTCACCGAATGGATGGCTGTTCACTTTGCGCCTATGGGAATCCGCGTTAACGCGATTGCTCCCGGCTTTTTCTCAACAAAACAAAACGCCGCGCTGCTCTGGAACGAGGACGGCTCTCCTACCGAAAGAACGGGTAAGATTCTTGCCGCGACTCCGATGAACCGCTTCGGCGAGCCTGAGGAGCTTGACGGCGCGCTTCTCTTCCTTGTAGACGAGGCGTACAGCGGCTTTATTACAGGAGTTAATATTCCCGTTGACGGCGGCTTCAACGCTTATTCGGGCGTATAAAAGAAAAGAGGTTTAAGCTATGAAAAAGAGACTTTACCGCGATACAAAAAATCAGGTGCTTTCGGGCGTATGCTCGGGTATCGCAAAATACTTTGATATCGACCCCGTTATAATTAGAGTAATCTGGGTGCTTATTACTCTTGCGGGCGGCTCGGGCATAATTGCTTATATAGTATGTATGCTTGTTATTCCCGAAGAGCCCGACGTAACCGAGGTCGACTGGACCGACGTTTCGGATAACAGGGAATAAATAATAAACGGAGGGAGCTTATGTCAAAATACTGCCCGAGCTGTAACGGCTTACTTGAAGACGGCGCGAAATTCTGCGGAAACTGCGGCGCCGTCATAAACAATGAAACGGTTGACGCTATACCCGTTCAGGAAATACCGAACGGCGCGCCCGTGAACGTAATCGAACCCGGCTTTTCAGACAGGGTTAACGACCCCGAAATACTTGCCGCGGTTAAGAAAAACAGAAAGGCTGCGGGAATATTTGCGCTGATTATCGTACCGCTTCCGCTTATAGCCTTTGTAATTTACAGTCTTGTAAGCGATAAGATGGAAACGCCCGACGCCGTTAAGTACGGCGCGATAGTTTCGGCGATATTTCTTCTCTTTGCCGTCGTCACGTTGATTAAAAACAGAGCGGCTAACAGCTACGAGGGCGTAGTTATCGAAAAGAAATCGAGACAGAGAAGCGATAACGACGAAAACCATGACAGTTATTATACCGAATATATTACCTACGTTAAAACGACCGACGGTAAAAAGAAAAAAATCCGTGAGACTGACAGAACGCAGTCCCACGCCTGGGATTATCTTGATATCGGCGACCGTTTCCGCTACCATCCTCAGTTTAATTTTCCCTATGAGCTTTACGATAAGTCCAAGGCTCCCTATATCGTGTGCGTTGGCTGCGGAAAACGTAATTCACCGTACGCCGACCGCTGCGAAAAATGCAATATACCGCTTCTGAAATAATTAAAACCCGAGCGTCGCTCGGGTTTATTTTTTGCTTATTATTTCATTTCTTCTCTTGCTTCTTTTATGCGCTGAACGAAAATTTTACCCGTTTCGGTAATCCTTTCGTAGTCGCCCGTCTTTGCGCCTGCGGTAAGGGATGAGCCGGCGCCTACGGCGATTGCTCCCGCCTTAATCCAGTCCTTTACGTTATCAATGTCTACGCCGCCCGACGGCATCATTACCGCCTGCGGAATAGGACCGTGAATATCCTTTATAAATCTCGGACCTGCGAGGTCGCCCGGGAAAACCTTAAGAACGTCGGCGCCGGCTTCCATAGCCTTTACAGCCTCGGTCGGAGTATAAATACCGGGCATTGACGGAATACCGTAACGGTTGCAGCAGCGTACGGTTTCGGGGTCAAAGTAAGGGGAGACGACGTACTCCGCGCCTGCGAGAATCGCTATTCTCGCCGTAGCCTCGTCCATAACCGTTCCCGCGCCGATAATTATTTCACCCGAGTTATATTTCGCTCTCATAGCTTCAATGAGCTTATCGGCGTGAGGTACCGTGAATGTAAGCTCAATAGCCGCAACGCCGCCCGCGATACACGCGTCGGTGATTTTTTCAGCCTGTTCAATCGAGGTCGCGCGGACAACCGCAACTATACCGACCTCCTGAATTTTATTTAAGGTTTCGATTTTATTAGCCATAATTACTCCTTTCAGCTTCACTTAATAAAGCGGCGGGGATTCTTATCTCTGTACTCTCGCCGAAGCGCCGTTGAGCTTAGCCTCAACCTCCTTAAGAGTTGCCATTGAGGTATCGCCCGGCGTAGTCATTGCGAGCGCGCCGTGAACGACTCCGTAGTTAAGCGCCTTCTGCGCGTCACAATAAGTCATAAGACCGTAGATTAGTCCGCTTGCAAAGCTGTCGCCGCCTCCTACTCTGTCGAGGATTTCAAGAGCGGGGTATTCAATGGAATCATAGAATTTACCGTCAGCCCAACAGATTGCCTTCCAGCCGTTGACCGTCGCGGTCTTAACGGTCCTGAGCGTTGTTGCAATAACCTTGAAATTCGGATAAGCCTCGGTTACTCTTTCAATCATCCTGTAGTAGCCGTCAAGGTTTAATTTCTTAAGCTCTTCGTCGTTTCCCTCTACTTCAAAGCCGAGAGAGGCGGTAAAGTCCTCCTCGTTTCCTATCATAACGTCGACGTATTTAGCGATTTCACGGTTTACCTCCCGCGCCTTTTCCATACCGCCGACGTCCTTCCACAGCGACGGACGGTAGTTCAAATCGTAGGAAACGACCGTACCGTATTCCTTAGCCTTTTTAACTGCCGTTATAACCGTTTCAGCCGAGGTCTCGGAAAGCGCGGCGTAGATACCGCCCGTGTGAAGCCATCTTACGCCGAGAGTGCCGAAAATATAGTCCCAGTCCACGTCGTCAGCCTTAAGCTGAGAAGCGGCGGTGTTTCCTCTGTCGGACGCTCCTACCGCTCCGCGAATGCCGAAGCCGCGCTCGGTAAAATTAAGTCCGTTTCTTACCGTTCTGCCGATTCCGTCGTACGGAACCCATTTAATAAGCGATGTGTCGACTCCGCCCTGAAGGATTAAATCCTCTAAAAGATAACCGATTTCGTTTTCCGCGAAGGCTGTTATAACCGAGGTTCTTAAGCCGAAGCAGCGCCTCAGTCCTCTCGCGACGTTGTATTCTCCGCCGCCTTCCCATACGCGGAAGGAGCGCGTGGTTTTTATTCTCCCCTCACCGGGGTCAAGCCTTAACATAATCTCGCCGAGCGAAATTTCGTCGAAGGCGCATTCATTTTCAGGCTTTAGGTTAAGGTTCATTATTATCCCCCTCAGAATCCGAAATAATTAACTGCGTTATTAAAGCAGATACCCTCAATAATTTCTTTAACTATATCCTCGTCGTACGCGTACATTCCGTTTTCAATCCACGAGCCGACGAGATTACATAAAATCCTTCTGAAATATTCGTGCCTTGCGTATGAGGTAAAGGAACGGCTGTCCGTTTCCATACCTATAAATTTCCCGAGCACGCCGAGGTTTCCGAGCGATTTCATCTGTGCCGTCATACCGTCCATTGTGTCAAGGAACCACCATGCGGGACCGAACTGTATTTTGCTTTCAGCCTCGGCGCTCTGGAAGTTACCGAGCATAGTAGCAAGAACTGTATTATCCTTGTCGTTGAGATTGAATAAAACGGTTTTCGGAAGAGCGCAGAGCGTATCGAGCGCGTTAAGAAAGCGTGAAAGCGGCTTCGCGATTTCGCTGTCGCCTACCGAGTCAAAGCCCGTGTCCGCGCCGAGAGAGTTAAACATTCTCGTACTGTTGTTTCTCATCGCTCCGATATGTATTTCCATCGCCCAGCCGAGCTTCTGATATTTTGCGCCGAGCGTAAGCATAACTGCGGTCTTGTATTTATCCTCGTCCGAACGCGATACCTTTTTGCCGAGCATCGCCCTTGCGAATATGCCGTTAAGCTCCTCGCTGTCAGCCCTCGCGTAGGGTACGTATTCGAAAGCCTGGTCAGAAATCCTGCATCCGCACTCGTTAAAGTATTCAGAGCGTTTGTAAAGAGCTTCTATTACGTCGGAAAGCGAGCCGATTTCAACTCCTGCCGCTTCGCCGAGCGCTCCGATGTATTCAATAAAACCGTCGGCGTTGATATTAAGCGCCCTGTCCGGACGGAAGGAGGGGAGAACCTCAAAGGATAAATTCTTTTCCTTTAAAAGCTTGTGATATTTTAAATCGTCAATCGGGTCGTCGGTCGTGCATACGTATTTTACGCCCGATTTTTCAATAAGCGTCTGCGGTCTGAAATCACCGTCTTCAATCGCCCCGTTCGCCCTTTCAAAAACCTCCTCCGCCGTTTTCGCGTTAAGCGGAGTGTCAATTCCGAAATAGCGCTGTAATTCAAGGTGCGCCCAGTGATAGAGCGGATTGCCTATACAGAACTGGAGCGTTTTTGCGAACGCGAGAAATTTCTCCTTATCCGTCGCGTCGCCCGTGCAGTATTTTTCCTCAATTCCCGCGCTTCTCATAGCGCGCCACTTGTAGTGGTCGCCCGAAAGCCAAAGCTGAGTAATGCTCTCCGGCGCCTTGTTTTCAAATATCTCCTTAGGGCTTAAATGACAGTGATAGTCGCATATCGGCATATCCTTCGCTATCCCGTGAAAAAGCGTTTTCGCCGTTTCACTTTCAAGGAGGAAGTCCTTATCCATAAAATTTTTCATCTTTCCGCCTCATTTATATTAGTTCACTTTATTATATACTTACCGTATTTTTATTTCAATAAAAATCGGCTAATTAATTGAAATATTTAATTTCCGTTTAATTGACTTTTGCTGTAATTAGTTATACAATATAGAAAAATGAAAAGGAGAATTTGTTATGAATTTTTGTCCCGAATGCGGAAGAGAGCTCGCTGAAGGCGAGGTTTGTACCTGTACTCAGAATACCGTACCCGTCGCGGAAACTCCCGTACAGGAGGAAACCGCGGTAATAACTCCCGAGGCAGCTCCCGAGACGCAGGAAATGCCTCCGTTTATCCCGCCTGAGATGGCTGATAAAGCTGCTCCGACTAACCCTGAAGCATACGCCTATATCCCGCCGCAGCAGTTTCAGCAAAACGCGGGTACTTATTTCGTACCGCCCGTAGTGCCCGGAACACAGCAGCAGGCGTATAATAACGGAATAAAAACCGACGGTCCCGCAAATACCGATTATCCGGAGGGATATCATATTAAAAGAAAATACGCCGCTGTAATTCTCGCCGCAACTCTCGGCGTTTTCGGAATACATAATTTCTACCTCGGCGACTCAAACAAGGCGATAATCCATATTCTCGTCGCAACTCTCGGCTCGCTCTTTTTCGGTCTCGGCTTCGTTGCCTCGTATATCTGGTCAATCGTTGAGACGGTTCAGCTACTCGGCGATTACATCGACCGCGACGTAAACGGCTATAAGCTTCAGACCTTTGAGGAGGCGCTCGTTAAAACGAGAATGGAAGCGGAGAAAAAACAAAGCGAAGAATAAAAATTAAAGCTGACTCACCGAGTCAGCTTTTTTTATTTTACCTTAATCTTAACGGTTATGGTTTTGGATTTCTTTTTATAATCCGCGTTACCCCTTGCAGTAACCCGAATCCTGATTTTATATACTCCTTTTTTCAAGCCCTTCTTAACGGTAATCCGTCCGCTTTTGTTTACCGTTATTTTCTTATTTCCCTTTAGCTTTTTAAAGGTTACTTTTCCTATTGCGTTTTTTACGGTAATAGCTTTTTTGCGCTTTATTATCCGCTTTTTGGATTTCAGCTTTTTATAGCTGATTTTAACCGTTTTACCTTTTGCTGAAAGGGGATTCGGCTTCTTTTCCCCTGACGGCTCAACGGGGATTATATAATCCGGGTTTGCCTCTCCGCATATTTTGCACACGGGCTCGTTATCTCCGAAATCGTGCCCTTTAGGCGGTATAATATCCGACGGGGAGAGTATTTCACCGCACACGGAGCAGTAGCTTCCCTGCGTTCTTCCTTCGGCAGTGCAGGTCGGCTCCGCAGCCTCCTGCGTGACCGGAGTGTGAGGAAGCGGCGGAATAACGCTCGCCGGCTCAATCGCCTCGTTACATAACGCGCAGTGCGTTCCTCCCGTTCTTCCCTCGGAAGCGCAGGTCGGCTCAATATCGTCGTTACTCTCGGGAACATGAAGCTCACAGATAATTTTGTTATCTATATATACCCTCATATCAAGCTTTGCGTCGTCGTTGTATCTGTATAACGTTCCGATATCAGTGCAGTTATTAAATCCGTAATTAACGACAAAGCCGCTCGAAATAGAAGACAGATGCATTTCCGCTCCGTTAAAATTACAGTTGTTGAAGCTTACGCTTGCGGGCTCGTTTTTCTTTTTAAGCTGGCTTTGATTATCCGAATTGTTATGAGCGTAGTAAGAAACGTTATATGTTTTTCCGTCAATCCAGGTCTGCTCGTTTTCAAAGCTTACGTCCTCAAAAACGACCTTTTCATTCTGAGCCACGCCGCAGCCTATGGGATAATGCTTACTGCCGTCGT
>JAILGO010000195.1 GCA_024696725.1 Eubacterium sp.
AACCGTAGGTCTTGATATGGAATCGTACAGCGTATTTTATACCGCGAAGTTTTCTCAGAGTCCGAGACCCGTGGCTATAGTTATAAAGAGTATATGCGATTTTGCAGACGATGAAAAGAGCGACCGTTATCAGAAATTTGCGGCGTATACAAGCTCTCAGTTTGCGAAGTATCTTTTTGAAAAACATCTTCCTTATGATTTTTAATAATAAATAAAAACCATTTCGCTTAAAGGTGATAAATATGGATTTTAAAAAAGAAGCAATTAACGATACGTTGGGCTTTGTTCTGCTTTCGGACTATGTTCCCGGAATTATTCAGGAAATCAGGTATTATTCAACCTATAATTCTATAGGCGACCGTATCGACGGATATGAGCAGCCCTGTGCGATTATCACCAAGGAGGCGGCGAGAGCGCTAAAAGCCATCGCTAACGAAATGAACGTCAAGGGTTATCGTCTTAAGGTATTCGACGCCTACCGACCCGCTACCGCTGTAAAGCATTTTGTTATGTGGGGGATTGAAGACCTTGACCAGCGTATGAAGCCTTTCTTTTATCCCGACCTTGAAAAGCAATCGCTTTTTACGCTCGGCTATATTGCAAGTCAGTCAAGTCATAGCAGGGGAAGCACGGTTGACTTGACCCTGCTTGATATGGCAACGGGAAAAGAAGTCGATATGGGAAGTCCGTTTGATTATTTCAGCGATGTTTCACATCCCGATTACCGCGGAATTACCGACGAGCAGTATGCAAACAGAATGCTGCTTCAAAGCGTAATGGTAAAGCATGGTTTTGAGCCGATTGACTGCGAGTGGTGGAATTTTACGCTTAAAGACGAGCCTTATCCTTCAACATATTTTGAATTTCCCGTAACCGCAGAATTACTGCGCAGGTAGATAAAAAAGAAAAAGCTGTCCTTAAAATCGGACAGCTTTAATTTTTTGTTAATTAAACTATAGTAAGAATATCAGCAAAGCCGGTTACGTCAAAGATTTCGTTAACAATATCGTTAACGCCCGTAACCTTCATTGAACCCTGCGCGCTCATTTTCTTCTGCGCTGCAAGAAGAACTCTTAAGCCGGCTGACGAAATATAGTCCAGCTCGGAAAAATCAAATGTTAGCTCGGTAACGCCGTCAAGCTCGTTCTTAATAACCGCATCAAGCTCGGGAGCGGTTGTCGTTTCAAGTCTGCCTACAACAGCAAGTGTAAGTGCGTTGCCGTTAAGTGTTTTATTAATAGTCATAATTCTGTCTCCTTAAATTACGATTTTTATAAGCTATCGTTTTAACAGCGCCTTCGGTAATGATTTCGCCGCTTTTGAAGCGCTTGTTATTTGATTTAATATATGATTTTTCCGATAAAAAACCGATATAATATTTATTAAACTAAAAGCTATTAATATATTATCACATATCTGATTTTAATTCAACAGTTGTTTTTCGTAATTTTATAAGTCGTTATTTACCGACAGCTGCAAGCTTTTCCGCTTCCTTTGCGTCAATGCTTGCTTTAGCCTCGTCGTAAAGCTTTTCTATTTCCTCAAAATGCTTGTAGCTTTCGCTCTGCGATATGGTTTTTTTAGCGTCGATAAACGGCTTTGTAGCGCGGTAATAAATTGAATTATCGTTTGTTGCTTTTTTTATTTCTTCCTTTATCTTAGCCTGACGGAAGCGTAGCTTTTTCATTTCCGTTTTTAGCTTCAATACGGTTGATTTGTCGCCGCCTTCCTTTGCGGCTTTAAGCGCGATAATCGTATTGTGAAGCTCTGCCTGAGCTTCGTCCTCAGCGCTGAAAAGCTTTTCAAATACTGAGCTGTCAAATTCCGTAACTCCGTTCGGATAATACTTTTGCGTTGCTTTTCTTGCCGCCTTGATATTGGCTATCTGCATAAGTGCTTCGCGGCGGCGCTCTTTTTCCTGTTCTGTATTTTTCGGCATAGACTTTGCGTCTGATTTGGTCATTGTAAAGCTGTCGAGATAGCCGTTTATGCCTGCCGAAACGAGCGCCTTGGCGCGCTTAAGCTTTGCCGCTCCGTATTCGGTTTCATACTGGTTAAGCTCGTGCATTACTATTTTAGCTATTTCTGTTTTTTCGTTATTCTCCTTTATGCTCTTTAGCTGTTTCTTCGCCGCCTTATTCTTTGCCTTTATATTATCGGTGGAAACAGGGGTTCTGTCAACGTATTCTTTAGCCTCGCGGATAATGTCAACAGCTTCTACAAGCGCCTCGTCGGATAACACGCCGTTAAAGTAGTCTTCAAACAGCGCACGGATTTTCAGTACCCGTACCATAGCTTTCTGACGGGTTTCGGTTAAATCGTAGAAGAAGAAGGGAATGGCGTTAAGAATTGCGCCAGCTACCGAGGCGATAACGAGCACGCTGCTTATTCTGATAAAGTATTCCTGATTATACAGAACGTCGTACACGTTCGACCCGTCATAGCCGAGCGAGAGCGCAACGTTCCTGTTGAGTCCTGAGCTTTCGTAAAGCGCGGGAAGAACAAACCCCGTTGCAAGAGTAATAACATTACCTATCAGACCGACGGCAGCGAACATACCGTCTATTCTTTCGCCGGTAATATACTGCTGATAGTCGCGTATATCTGCGTTAACGCTCGGGTTCAGAAGATGACCGAGAGAGGTTATAAACTGATTTACGAAGGTGCAGCCGAGAAGAAGCCATATAATATACGGCGAGCCTGTCATTCTGACAATCGGAAGCATAAGAAGAATAAAGAACACGTTTAAAACATTGGTAAATACAAGTATTTTCTTCTTACCGTATTTTCTGATTACAAACGGCGCGACAATATTGTTCCAGAAAGAAGCGTTGCCTGCGATGGCGATAATGATTGAATACTGACCTGCCGTGCACGCATGCTGATAGTTGTACATCCAGCCGAGAATGCTGTTGAACGAGCCCTCGAGGAAACCGAGCCAGCCCGCGAGCGAGATAATCCAGAAGTATTTATTTCTCGCGATTGCACGAAAAGCGTCGGTAAACTTTATCTGAATAACGTGAGTTTTAGCCTGAACAATTTTTTCTTCCGTGTTAACATAAACGAGAAGCGAAATAATAAAACCGACAATAAGCATCGGCGGAAACAGGACGCGGTATATCTTTAAATCGTAAAGCGTGTCCTGACCCGTAATAAGCCTTGCAACAAGCGGAAGAAAAATATTTGCAATAGAGGGAGAGAGGTTTTCTATAACGGATTTTACGGAAAGCACGTCCGAGCGCTCGATACTGTTAGGGGATAAAACGTTAATGAGGCTGTCGTAAGCGTCAGTATAGAAATTATAAAAGAACTGAAAGCCTATGTTAAATGCGAGAACGGTAGCGCATTTTGTAAAAAGCGTCATATTTTCATAAGGCATCCAAATAAATCCCGCGCCGAGAATGACAGTGGGGATACCCATAGTAATTATGTAAGGTCTGTACTTACCCTTCATACTGCGCGTGTTGTCAATCATTTTCGCTCTGAGAGCAGTAAGCGGAAAGCCTGACAGAACGCTGATAATATAGATTACGTAAAGTGCGGACGGGTCGATACCAATCGTGTTACCGATTAGCGTGTTTCCCACCGCAATAATCATCTGACTAATGCAGTATACAATAAATTTAACGCCTATACCGCCAACGGACAGGGAAGCGATTTCTTTAAAACTCATATATCTTCCGCTCGGCGGTATTTTCCAGTATAATCTGATATCTGATAGGATAGCTTTTACCTTGCTTTTCATATTCTGTTTCCTCTGAAAATAATTGTATTTACTGATTTAGCCCTGATATCAGCGATTCCATTGCCTATTTTGTATTCTTTTAAGTCATCCGTTTTATCGGTTACATATTGTACCGCGTTCTTTTCGGGAAGAGTAAGCTGAACATCGGTGTTTGACGTGTTGATAGTAACAATAATAACCTCGCCGACCTTTTTAAACCCGAGCGTTTTAAGCGCTTTATCGTTTGTGTCTGCTTCAAATCGCACCGCGCCGTAAGGAATGAATTTTGAAAAATTACCTGTCGCATAGTAGCGTTTTGTCGTTTCAAAGCTCTTATCGCTGAGATTTATATAAATCAGTCCGTCGCAGTAATCTACCTCTGATACCGCAATCCAATGCTGCCACGAGGTGACGTTTAAAACGGAAATATCTTCAAAAATCGTTTCAGCGGTTACAAGCGCGGACTTCATACCGTAATCTCTTCCGCCCTTCATGTGAGTCCATTCGCTTATTTTTACATTAATGTCGGGATATTTTTTATCAAGCCATTTCCTGTAACGCCTGAGATAATCCGTTCTTTTAAGGAAAGGAAGGTTAACGGGTTTTAAAAAATAAGAATGCAAGTCAACACCGTCGACGCTTTCGCGTACGCATTCGTATTTCATAAGGCTTTCGGTATAGCTTTTGTTAAACCAGCGGATATCTCCGTTTTCAAGTCCCGAAAGCTTAACCCCGGAAAGCACTTCTCTTTTTCTGAGCTCTTCGGCGAAAACCCTCATTACCGCTCCTGCGCTTTTCGGTCTGTAGTGACAGCCCTCCTGACCGCCCGTCCATTTCCAAAGCGGCTCGTTAATGGGGGAGATATACTTAACGGGGATTCCGTCGTTGATAAAATGCTCGGTTACGTCAAGGACGTATTTTGCAAATTCGCCGTAGTTTTTCTTATCAAGATTCTCTTTAAAAATCCATGATTTGGTGCAGTGAGAAAGTCCGTTAGAAGTTAATCGCTCAATCGGAGAGTTAGCAAAAAGAATTACCTCATCAGCGCCGTCTTTAACCGCCTGCTTCATCATATAAACGGCGTTACTATCTTTAGTGAAATCGTAATCGCCGTCACGGGTTTCGAAGCTTTCGGTACGGCGTAACGGGTTTTCTATGTTTCCTTTACCCGATTCCTTAGAGCCAGCGCCGAGATTATATCTGTATGTCCTGAGACCGATTCCGTCGGTCTTGCTGAAAAGAAGGCGCGAGATATCGTCCCGCGTGTCGCTCCAGCCGCCGACCTCCTGCGCCCACCATGCTCCGCTTGCGCCGAAGCCTTCAAAGGTCTGGTATTCTTTATCGTAATTGTAAAGTAGCTTCATATTATCACTGCTTATTAATTGATATAACCAATATATCACAATTCGACTGATTTGTAAATGATATTGAGGACTGCGAAAGCGAAGCGCTAAGTCTGTAGGGGCTTTAATAAAACTTGCTTTTCTGAGCGTTTCAGCCTTAATGCTTATTTTATAGTGTATACTTAAAAACTGCTCGTGGTTTTCCGTTTTTTTGCGTTTCATATTGAACAGCCCGACCTGTTTTATCGGGTCGGGCTGTTCTTTCGTTTATTTCTTGAAAAGCTTTTTCATTGTCAGAATATTGTTACCATTTTTATGCTCGTAAGTAACCGAGTCCATAAGCTTCTTAACAATGTAAATACCGTATCCGCCGATTCCTCTTTCGTTGGCTGGAAGCGTTACGTCGGGGTCCTCCTTTTCAAGCGGGTTATAGGGGATACCGCTGTCCTTTACGGTAATAATCAAGGCTTCGCTGTCTGCTTTTACGCTGACTGTCGCCTTACCGGTACCGTTTTCATAAGCGTAATTGGCGATATTACACATTATCTCGTCGGCTGCAATCTCGATATGATGCTTATCCTTTGTGGTGAACGGAAGATTTTCTGCCTTGCCGGCGATATAATCAACTACGACGCCGACATTTTCAACCGTCGCGTCAACGGTGAATTCGTTGGTCATTTCCCTGTACTCGAAGCAAAGCATTGTAAGGTCGTCGAACTGCGGCGCGTTTCCTACAAAAGTGTCTACCGATTTCTTTACGCCGTCAAGTATTCCTTTAGGACGCTCGTTCTTTAAGCTGTTAAGTATCTCAAGTGTTCTGTTGATACCGTAAAGCTCATCGCTTTCGTCGGTCGCTTCAACTACGCCGTCGGTGAAAAGGAACAGCTTTGCACCCTCTTTTAGCTGAATATCATAGTTCCTGTATTTAACTCCGTCAAGACCGCCGATAACGAATCCGTGTCTGTCGTTTAAAACCTCAAAATCGCCGTCGGGCTGCTTTACAATCGGTTTTTCGTGACCTGCGTTAGCTGCGGTAAGTAAGCCGCTTTTCAGGTCGATAATTCCGAGCCATACAGTAACGAACATTTCCTCTCTGTTATTCGAACAGATTTGTCTGTTTACCGCTTCAAGAGCTTCGGCGGGCGAATCGCCGCCCATAACCGCATTCTGAATAAGAATCTTGCTCATCATCATAAACAGAGCCGCGGGAATACCTTTTCCCGAAACGTCGGCGATAACCATTGCGAGATGGGAGTCGTCTATAAGGAAAAAGTCGTAGAAGTCGCCGCCGACCTCTTTCGCAGGATTCATCGTTGCGAAGATATCGAAATCGTTCCTTTCGGGGAAGGCTGGGTAGATATTCGGAAGCATATCAGCCTGAATCTTAGTCGCAAGCTCAAGCTCCGCTCCGATTCTTTCTTTTTCCGCAGTTATCGCTTCGTTCTTCCTTATATATTCCTTTAGCTTGATATCCATATTCTCGAATGAATTTGCAAGCATTTCAATTTCATCGTTAGTGTGAATATCTATATCGACGGTTTCGTCGCTTTCAATATTATCAATAATCTTGTCGGTCGCCTCATGAAGCTTTACAATCGGATTGATAATCAGCTTCTTGGTAGCAAAGTAATACACAAGCATAGTGATAATCATTATCAGCGCGATAGACGCCAATACGCCGATAATAATTTTATTCAGCGCTCTGTTGATATCCGAAACCTCAGAGTCGCTCGCTATTATTGCAACGACTTTTCCGCTGCTGTCATAAAGCGGAACGGATACTGTAAGCATCGGGGTGGAGTCCACTCCGTCAGTATAATACTGAATGTCCTCGGTAACGGTTTTATTTAAAAACTTATCTATCTGCTCCTTAGCGCCCTCGCTGTAAGGGTATTTAGTCAGCAGCTCCTCGGGCTCAACGCCAGGCTCTGCATCCCAGATATAAGTAAAGCCATCCTCGTTAGGAACGAAAACATAAAGACATTTAATGCTTAGTCCCTCCGCCTTGTCGGAATTAACCGTTGCGTTAGCGGTAGCGTTAAGGTAATTTTCAATTTCATAATAGTAAGCGTCTTTTTTTCCGGTCGTATAATACTTTTTAATTGTATCGCCCTTGACGAAGTCGGCAACAGACTTTACATAGGATATTGAAACGTCGGAATACCTTTCAATAAGTATATGCTTCATCTGTAAGCCAACGGACAGGCTGATTGCACCCATAAGGACAAACACAACGAGAAGAATTGTGGAAATAGTTCGCTTTGCTATTTTACCTTCCTTTTTCATTTGCTTTTTTCCTTTTATAGTTCATTTTCATTTGTAACCAGACCTGAGCGAGAAGCATTGAAATAATGCTCAGGGCAAGTCCTAAGAAATATGCCGGGATAGGTTTAATATACGGGTCGCCCTTAATTGAATAGATAAAGAGGTCGACCGTCCACCATACAAGCACCCAATGGATACAGTAAACCGAGTTAACGTTACGGCTTACGTATTCTATGGGCTTTTTAAGTTTTTCGGGTATGATTTTCGAAAGATAAAACGGTATGATAAGAAAACCGATGCAAGCGATAATACATATTAAAGCTTCGACGGTATGCATGTGGTAAAAAACGTTAGCTCCTTCGCCCATCATCATACCGAAGCCGCCGATAATTTCCCACGCGCAAAAAGCAACTGAGATAATAATACAAATCGGTGAAACGGTATTGAAAAACCTTTTCTTATCCTTTAAGCGTAGATAATAGTACCCGAAAAGGTATCCGAATGCGTAGAATATAAACCATATTAAAAGCGGAAAATCGGAATAAATATACGGGTCGCCCGATACGGTTTCTATACCGATAATATGTCCTGAAATAACGTTAAGAACGTTATTATGTAAATCCACGCTCCTTAAAAACGTTCCGGCAACACTCATAACGAGAGAAACTGCAAATATTTTTACGGGAGTCAGTTTCAGGTATAAAAGTAAAGACATAAACAGCATCGCGAGCGAAGCAAACTGTAGAATGTCGTTACCGAAAAAAAGATAGGGCAGGGGATTAAGATACTTTTCCGCGTCGCCGATAACTGCATATCCGACAATAGACGGAATAAGATATCTGCACACGTTTAGTAGTAATCCTATAATCCCGATTTTTATTCCTCTTTTAAAAACCTGTTCGGGAGAGCCGTGACGGGTATAAGCGAGTCCGATACCCATAACTATCATAAATCTCGTGGGACCGATAACTCCGCCTACGACGGAGTCAAAATAGTACGGTATACTCAGCGTATCGAGTGCGGCAGGCGGCGAGGCATCAACGAAAACATGAACGATTGCAAGCCTGTAAATCAGTATGAACCTGAATACGTCAAGCTCAAACTGGCGCCCTGTATTGCACGGCTCTTTAGTAAAATACTTTTCTGAAAGCTTCACGGCTTATTCGATATCCAGAATGTCTGCAAAGCCTGTGAAGTCGAGTATTTCCATATTGGTTTCATTAACGTTTTTAAGCTTCATTCCGCTTTTATCCGCCATCTTCTTATGAAGTGAAAGAAGAAGTCTGAGTCCTGCGGAGGATATGTATTTTAAATCCTTCATATCAAGGATAAGCGCGTCAGCAGCCTCAACGTCTGCTTCAATCTGCTCCGCAACCTGCGGCGTAGTGTTTGTGTCCATTTTACCGTCAAGATAAACGGTAAGTACGGAATCGTTTAATTCTTTTGTAATGTTAATCATAGTGGTTACCCCCATTTATTGTCTTGTGAAATCGGCATTGTTGATTTTTTCACCAGAATTTCCCATTTTATTTTATTGCAGTCGGATAACTGTATTCTTCCGACTCCGTTTTTCAGAGCAGACTCAAAGTGAGCAAATCAGCATAAAGCGCAGTATTAAAAGGATTGCTCTTTTATCCTTTGTCGCCCGGCGCTTTAAGCGTTATTACTTCATAATTACAGCCTGCGGAGGTGCGAAACGGAACTCTCCAGCCGCACGCGCCTGAGCTTACAAGCATTTTTGATTCCCGATAAGCAAATTCTCCGTAAGAATAGCCGATGACCTTATAAAGCAGTCCGAGTGGGAACAGCTGACCGGCGTGCGTGTGTCCCGAAAGCTGGAGGTCGCATCCTGCGACCGAATTCTCTTTAAACCCGACAGGCTGGTGGTCGGCTATAATCAGAAACTTTTCGGGCGAGGGATTAGAAAGCTCTTTAATGTCTTTTCTTGCTTCACCCTCGCTGATGTCCTCCCGTCCGAGTAAAAGCAGGTCGTCAGAAAGAGAAACGTATTCATCCTTTAAAACAGTTATGCCGTTTTCTTTTAATGCCGTTTCAAGCTCTTCTGCCGTGAACTGCATTCCGTTAGCGTATTCGGCGTGCTTCTGACGGTCGTGGTTACCGTAAAGATAGTATACGGGAACGCCGCAGTCGCCGAACAGCTTGAACGCCTGTTCCATTTCCGCTTTTGTAGTGTAGTCGTCGGTTATATCGCCGCCGAGGATAATCGCCTCGGGCTTTTCTTCAGCCATATCCGCTACCTCTTTTTCAAGAACGGAAAACGGCTGAGCGCTGCCTATGTGGATATCCGCGGCAAAAATGATTTTATGTCCTGCCGCCGAGGTGATTTTAGACGACTCATAGGTATGATATTTCGGCGTTACGTTCTCCATATTAACCGTGCCGAAGATAAAGAATAAAATTCCGAGCAAAAGGCTTATAGCCTTATATGCGGAGAATTTTCTATCGCTTTTTCTGATTTTACAGATTATGCTGTAGACTGCGTCGCCGAGCGCGTCGGGAAGGAGAGCCGCATACAACGCGATTAAAAACGGCTGAGCGGGACGTAGCTGTACGGGACCCGCAAGAACGATTACAGCCGCCGCGATAGCAACAAGCGCTTTGGCAATAATAAGTACAACTCTTACGGCGGGTTTTACCTCACGCTTTCTTAAGATAAACTGCAAAGCCGATAAAACTGCCTCTGCAGCTATAAACAGAAGAATCCATTTAATGAATATATTCATATTAATTACCTTTCATGCACTCGACGACGAATGGACCTGGGCTTCCGATAACAGCGCCGCAAGCGTAACCGTAACCTGCTCCGGATGTGATTACAGCAAAACTGCCGATGCAACCGTAGCGTATACAAAAGAAAGCGGCTCAACACCGGATACAGAGGTTGAAAAGCGGACAGCCACCGCAACAATCGACGGCGTTGATTTTACTGACGTTAAGACCGGCGAGGAGATTTCTGTCGGAGCTAACGATATTTATAATCTTACTCTTCAGGACAGCATTGACGTTAATATGTATATTGAGCGTTCAACAGTCCGGCGCTTTTTTCAGAGCTTTTTATAAATAATCATTTCAACGTTAGAGCCTGCGATACGCACCCTAAGCTCGTCGGCAAGCTTTGCGACAATAGAATGCTCAAGTTCGTCCCATTCATCCTCCTTCGCCTCGGCTCTGTATTTTGAAAGAGTCCACTCGGGATAGCTTTGGTGAACTCCCGTTCCTTCAACTAACCCCATTTCCACAGCGTCGCCGTAGCCCTCTCCCATAGATGCGAGAGCGGCTTCAAATGCTGAGCGTACCTTCTCCATAAATCCTTTTACGTAGTTTCTTCCGCTCGATGAAGCGGCAAGAAGCTTTTCTCTTTTCTTAACATTCATCTGTGTTCTTGAAACGAGGTGAAGCTCATAGCTTGTTTCATTGGTTTCAATCCAGAAATCTGCCTCCTGTTCGCCCGTGAGGGATTTCATCATTCCCATTACTTCCTCGGTGAACAGTCGAAGGTGAACCGAATCCTTTTCATTAAGCTGAATATATTCCGCAACCTTTTCAGCCTGAGTCAGAGCTTCGCCGATTCCGCTTCCGTCGCTTGAAATATGAATAATATCCGATTTCATAAGCTTAACTCCTTTATAATTGTTACTGTAATTTTATACTGTAAAAACTAATAAATCAATAAAAATCAGAAAAATGTATTCCTTTTGTTACGTTTATATGTTATATTGTCTGTATAAGTCGGTATAAAGATGAAAAATCTTTAATAAAAATGAAAAACAAACACTCAAAACGGAGGACTGTTAAGAAAAAAGGTTTAATTAAACCATAAAATAATATTAATATTCAAATAAAGGAGTAATACTGTGCAGCTTTATATGTCGCAGAAAGTGCTGTCAATTAAAGACAGATTTACAATTCAGGATTCATACGGACAGGATAAGTATTTTGTTGAAGGAAAGCTTCTTTCAATCGGTAAAAAACTCACTATAACCGATTCTGCAGGGAATGAGCTGGCTTTCGTAAATCAGAAGGTCGTTTCATTATTGCCGAAATTTATCGTTGAGATTAACGGAACCGAGGTAGCCTCAATTAAAAAGAAGTTTACTCTTCTTAAACCTAAATACTTTATTGAGGGTCCCGGCTGGGAGGTCGAGGGCGATTTCTTCAGTCACGATTATTTGATTAAGAAAGGCACAACTACGATTGTTTCGATTCATAAAAAGTGGATGTCGTGGGGTGATACCTTTGAGCTCGATATTCCCGATGAGAACAATGAGCTTCTTGCTCTTGCGGTTGTTCTTGCTATTGACGCAGTTATGGATAGTCAGCAAAATTAGTTATTATAACGGGGAATTAATTCATAAGTGAAATAAAAAGACGCGATGCATCGCGTCTTTTTTCTTATATGTTTTTCTTGAATATTTTAGTTTTATTTGATATAATATTTATTATTTATATAATGGGATA
>JAILGO010000017.1 GCA_024696725.1 Eubacterium sp.
ATATTTTTTCATGTTCGGAAAGGAATTTACGTTATCTTGAGTATTAACACCGATACGGCGCTGCCGCTTACGTTCTTACCGCTTTCGTTATCTCAGAAGGAAAAGATAGAATCAATTCGTATCGCTTCCGGCAATAATCAGTATGTTTATACTTTTGCTTCTTTATTTGTGTGGAAAACCGATGAGAAGTATGAAGTCTGCTTAAGCGATGACGCTTTTATAATTAAAAACGGCATAGAGGGTGATAATGATTATCTTTTTCCGTGCGGAAGCAATACGGGGAAAAAGGCGTTAATTGACGCTCTTATAAAAAACGGAATTCCCGTTTTCCATTCAGTAACGGATGAGGACAAACTGTTCCTTGAAGCTGAGTATCCTGATTTGTTTGTTTTTGAAGAATGCCGCGACGACTTTGTTTACTTATACGATAAGAAAGAACAGATTGAGCTTCGCGGAACCGCATATAAAAGGCTGAGACATAAAATTAACCGCGGACGTGACTCTGCAGCCGAGTGGTTAATAGAACCAATTACCGCGGATAATGTTGAAAGAGCTATGAAAATCAATAAACGCTGGGCGGAGAGTCTCGGTAATGAAGGACCTGCTGATATCATACCCGCCGAAACAGCTCTTAATTATTTTTCTGAGCTTTCTATGTGGGGATTACTTTTCAGCGCGGACGGTCAGGACGTAGCTTACGTAACGGGTGCGTTCATTACGCCCGAAATATTTGATTTAAGCTTTTGTAAGGTACTTGATAAAAGATGCGGCTTCTTTGTTAAATGGGCAATGTACCGTGAGTTGCCGCAAAGCGTGATTACAGTAGACTCGGAAGAGGATTTAGGTATTGAAGGTCTGCGCAGTCATAAGCTTCAGCGCCAACCGAAAGAGCTGAGGCGAATCTGGAAAGGCAGTTTAATTAAATGAGTGATAATTCTTCAGCAATTATAAAAAGCAGAATGTTTACCGACAGTATGTTCCGTCGGCTTTTTCTGCCTACAATTATTTCTGCGATAGGACTCGCTCTGGGCGATGTTGCCGACGCGTTATTCGTTGGTATACGTTTAGGTAAGGTAGGACTTGCTACGATGTCGCTTGTAGCGCCCGTATATATGGTATATAACGTACTGGACGTCGGAATTGCCGTCGGTGCTTCTGTCAAGTATACTCAGGCGCTCGGTAAAGGACAGGCTAAAAAGGGCGCGGAGATTTTTTCTCAAATGCTCCTCCTTTCTTTATCTGTCAGTTTTTTAGTCGGCGTTATCGGCTTGGCGGCTATGCCTCTTATTCTTCGCGCGTTGGGCGCAGGTCCCGTGGACGGAGAGCTTTGGAATTACACAAAAGAATATCTTCAGATTATGTTTTTAGGCGCGCCGTTTACCTTCTTGTATTTTTTCCTTTATTACTGCGTGAGGTGCGACGATAATGAAAAGCTTGCAAGCGCAGGCTATACAATAGGTTTTCTTACCGACGTTGTTGCAAGCGGCGTGTTTATAATGGGCTTAAAGCTTGATGTGCGCGGCGCAATTTATGCTACCGTTTTAGGTAAGGCCGTTGGCGTATGTATCTTCCTCTTTCACTTTACGAGAAAATGGGCGATAATGCGCTTCGTACCGGTTAAACCCGATTTCAGGCTTATTGTCGACGCCTTAAAAACGGGATTGTCATCTTCGGTCGGCTATATCGGACAGTTTATTGCGCTTATCGCAGTAAATAATATTTTAATGCGCATAGGCGGAGAAAGCGCGCTTGCAGAGCTTAACGTAGTTCAGAACGTTTCATATCTTTCGCTTGCAATTTATACCGCGCTCGGCGATACCGTTCAGCCTCTCAGCGGAACGTTTTTTGCAGAGCATAATAAAGAAGCCGTTAAGCGGGTTATGACGCTCGGAATAGTTATCGGCGTTATCTGCGGCGGAATTATTGCGATACTATTCGCAGTCTTTTCACCGTCTGTATGCCGCGTATTCGGCTTAAAGGGCGATACGATAGAAAGCGGTGCGTTCGCAGTAAGACTTTTCTGCCTCTCAGTAATACCCGCAGGTATAAACCTCACATGGAGCGCGTGCTTTCAGGCAATCAAAAGAGAGAAAATCGTTTTTCTTATTAATCAGCTTCGCACCTGCGTATGCTTCCTTGCGTTTGCGGCTGTGCTTTCGAGATTTGAGTCTGAGTGGTTCTGGATTACGTTTGTCGGCGCGGAGCTTCTGTGCATTGCCGTATGGGCGCCGATTGCCCGTTTTAATAAAAAGCCCTTATCCGACAAGGTGTTTACATATCTCCTTGACGTTAATTCTTCAGACATATCGGAGGTGCTCAGGCTTGCCGAAGACTTCTGTGAGAAAAATGAAGCAAATCCGAAGCAGGTTTACAGTATCGTGATGTGCATTGAAGAGGTGTGTCAGGCAATTATCGAAAACGCCTTTGAAAAAAGGGGAGACGAGTATATTCAGCTTACTCTCAGTTTTGAAAACGACGGCTCAATTATACTTCACTTCCGCGACAATGCGGTTAACTTTAATCCGTTTGCTATGAAAATGGGTCAGAACTATGAGGATGAGGAGCATCTCGCTTCTCTCGGTATTCAAATGGTAAAAAGCAAATCCAAACAGTTCTTTTACCGAAGATACTCTGATTTTAACACTCTTACGGTGGAGGTTGAATAAATATGAATTCCTGTATTCGCTATGCCGATAAGCAGGATATCCCGATTCTTGTTGAAATGTGGAAAAGCTGCTTTTCAGACAGTGAGGAATACATACGTTATTTCTATAAAGAAAACTTCGATAATATAGAGGTTCTTGTAAATTCGGTTAACGGAAAGCCCGTAAGCATGGCTCATATTATTAATTGCAGCTTTGTTGACGGAAAAGAGCGTAATAAAGGAAAATTTATCTATGCAGTAGGGACCTCGCCCGATTACCGCAACAGAGGCAGCTTTACCGGTCTTATGAGATACATTACGGGTAAAGCGAAGGAAAAGGGATATGCGCTTTTTCTTAAACCTTCGGAGCCCGGCATAGAGCTTAATTATAAAAAGGCGGGCTTTGAAAGGGATTCCGTACTTAGGATTGTTACTTTTAAATGCGAAGGGGTTCAGCCGATTGACGTGTCGCCTCTTTCCTATAAAGAATATAATAAAATGCGCGATGCCGCATTTTCCGACATTCCTTATGTAAAATGGGACGACGAGCACGTTAAGTGGTGCGTAGAAGAAAACGAGTATTTTTCGGGACGAACGCTTCGTGTTGCTTTCGGCGGCAAGAGCTTCTTTCTTATGGGTTATCGCGAGAACGGTACGCTGATTATTAACGAAACCGATTTGTCTTTTGAACAGTTAAAACTTATTAGCGGCTCGCTGTGCCGTGAATTTGAAACGGAGCTTATAAAGGCTTACCTGCCCGACAGAAGCTGTAACAAAGGGGAAGAAGTTGTTTCTTCTCTTGTATATAATCTCCCACATAAAAACACATACGCAAACCTTATTTTAATTTAAAGGAAATGAATTATGATGAAAAAAGAGAGTAATAAGAAAGTGATATCGCTTCGTAAAAAGAGCGTAAGATTAGTTCTTGTAGCTACGATAATGCTGTCTTTTATTGCGGTCACTATAAGCGGCGCTTATTATACCGTAAAAATGTTTGACCATTATAAGGCGCTTACCGTACAACTTGCGGATACCGCAGCGTCTATGCTCAGCGCCGAGGACATTGTCCGTTATTACAACGGAGTTAAAAACGTTGAATTCGACGAGGATAAGTATTATTCGGATGACGCCTACCGTAAGGAATACGATAAAAAGGTAGAAGCTGTTAAAGATGATAATTATCGCGATATGCTTAATACTCTTTATCTGTTCGAGGAGACGTCTCTGGGTAAATACGATATTAAGTTTATGTACGTTCAGGTGATTGAGGGAGAAGAGGTCAGATATATTTTCGACGCCGATGCACCCGAAGACGCTTTCCCGCTCGGTGCCGTTCAGTCCGTTTCCGACGAATTAAAAGGGTCGGATAATCTTGAAAACGGCATCGCTCCGTTTATTTCAAATACCGACGATTACGGCTGGCTCTGTTCCTGTATGAGACCCGTAAGAGACGCAAACGGAAATCCCGTAGCGCTTGTAGGCGTTGACATTTTAATGAAAAACGTCGTTGAAAACGGAGTTACATATCTTGCCATTTTAGTTGTGCTTATGCTGTTGGCGTCCGCGTTGTTGATATGGATAATTGTCAGAGGCGTTGACAAAGCCCTTGTAAAGCCTATTAATATGCTCTCTGACGCTACAAAGTCTTTTGTTGATGACAGAAGTGAAGGTCAGAAGGATACTTCCGCTATATCTAAGCTTAATATCAGCACGGGCGATGAGATTGAGGTGCTTAGTAATTCGATTAAACAGATGGAGCGGGATATTAACGATTATATCGTTCACCTTACCAGCGCTACTGCCGAGAAGGAAAGAATCGGAGCAGAGCTTGACGTTGCTACTCACATTCAGTCGTCAATGCTTCCGAGTATCTTCCCGTCGTTCAATAACAGGAGCGAGTTTGAAATATGTGCGTCTATGGAGCCTGCAAAAGAGGTCGGAGGTGACTTTTACGACTTCTTTATGGTTGACGAGCATAATCTTGCTATTGTTATGGCTGACGTATCGGGTAAGGGCGTTCCCGCAGCGCTGTTTATGGTTATCGGTAAAACGCTTATTAAGGACCATACCGCTCCCGAAACAGACCTCGGCACAGTGTTCTCTGAAGTTAATAATATTCTGTGCGAATCGAACAGCGAGGGCTTGTTTATTACAGCTTTTGAGGGCGTTCTTAACCTTGTTACCGGTGAATTCAGATTTGTAAACGCAGGTCACGAGCCTCCGTTTATTTCCCGTGCGGGAGGCGGCTTTGAGCCTTATAAGGTTAAAGCGGGCTTTGTTCTTGCGGGTATGGAGGAGATGAAATATAAGAGCGGCGTTATGAGGCTTGAACCGGGCGGCAAGCTGTTCCAGTATACCGACGGCGTAACGGAGGCAACAAACTCCGGTAACGAGCTTTATGGTATGGAACGTCTTGAAAAAGCGCTTAACAGTGTTAAGGATGAAACTCCCGACGTTATTCTACCCGCAATCAAAGAGGATATTGATTTGTTCGTAGGCGAAGCACCTCAGTTTGACGATATTACGATG
>JAILGO010000045.1 GCA_024696725.1 Eubacterium sp.
TCAACCGTTAATATGGGTATAAGGTTGTAAAACTGATATACAAGACCTATCTGACGGCGGCGAAAAATCGCGAGCGCCGTTTCATCAAGGGTTGATATATCGGTTTTATCAATAATAACGCTTCCGCTCGTTGCGGTATCAACTCCTCCGAGTATGTGCATAAGCGTTGATTTACCCGAGCCGCTCGGCCCTACAATCGCGACGAACTCGCCGCGCTGAACGGAAAAGCTGACGTTGTCGAGCGCCTTTACCATTGTGTCGCCGCTGCCGTATGTTTTGCAAAGGTTTACTGTTTCAAGAATTTTCATTTTTCTTACCTCCTTTTGACACAATGGTACTATACCCGGCTTACAATCAGGTGAATTTTTTATAACAATTCTGTCACTTTACGCTCAGTCAAAAATCTGTCCCGGGAGCTTCAGCTTCTTCTTCGGCGGGAAGTTTTTATCAAATTCTTCAACCTCCGCGTCGCTAACGTAATATCCCTTCGGAGTCTGATATACTCCGCTTATTCCGTCAAGATAACCTGAAATAAGCTCTTTACAAAGGAAAAAGGACGAATCAGCGTCCTCGTGAAGGTCGTGGTAGCGAATGTCAAATCTGCTCGCAAAATCAAAACCGCTTTTTCCGTAAAAGTCAATATTGCCCTCGAAAAGAACAGCGCCGTAGCCGAGCTCAGCCGCTTTTTCGAGCGAATAATCAAGAAGAATCTTTCCGTAGCCCTTGCGCTTCAGCTCAGGAGCGATACAGATCGGACCCATCGTAAGAACGTCAATAATCCTTCCGTCGTCCGCTTCAATAACTGTTTTCATAAACACATTCTGACCGATTATTCTGCCGTCCTTTTCCATAACGAAGTCAAGCTCTTTAATAAAAGCAGGGTCGTCGCGCAGCGTGTGGATTACGTAATGCTCGCTACAGCCGGGTTTATAAACGTTCCAGAATGATTCTCTTACAAGGCTTTCAACCTCTTTATAATCCTCTTTATTTTCAAACCGTATAGTTATATCGCCGTTATTCATATTTACTCCTTTTTAATTATGGTTTCCTTAACGTATTCAGCCTTCAGTCTGCCGAGCGCCTTATAGTGCGGCATCCGAGCGTGAGCGTCGAGCGCCTCGCCGTCTCTCCAGAGCTCGTGAAGGTATAATATGTCCTCCTCATTTTCGGGAATTTCAAAATCGTAGCGAAGGTTTCCGTTCTCATCCTTAGCCGCTCTGTCGATGCCCTGCGAGATAATCGCGTTATAAAAATTATCGCGCTGACCGGGCTTCATTATGTATTTTACCTCAACGGTAATCATATTCTCCCATTCCTCTCTTGTAATACAGTTTATTTTTTCCGTGCGCGTTTCGTTTAGAAGAACAACGGGCACGTTTTTCTTTGTGCGTACAAATCTGAAGCCGAGCTTCTGCTGTACCCGCTTTGATTTTTCGTTACCGTCATAATAGCCGCACCATACTTTCTTCATTCCGAGGTCAACAAAGGCTCGGCGCAGCATTTCGCGTCCCGCCTCGGGTATTATTCCGCGTCCCCAAAACGGCTTGGCAAGCCAGAAGCCGAGCTCGCACTCTCCGGCGTTATCCGATTCGCGAAGATTATACATAAGCTCTATCGCGCCGATAGGCTTATTATCCTTTTTAAGACATACGGCGTAAGCCTCGGCGCCGTTAAAAACGCTCCTTATTACGTTAAGACTGTGCTCAACGTCCTTGTGAGGTGGCCAGCCCGCAGGCAGTCCTACCTCAGGGTCCTTAGCGTAGAGGTATAAATCCTCGGCGTCGTCGTCTTTCCATCTGCGTAAAACGAGGCGCTCGGTTTCAAGCGTCTGTTTTATCCTTTTTATGAATACTCCCGTAGGCTCGCCGTAAATATCAACAAGCTGAGTTTTGTACTCAAAACCGTATTTTTCGTATAATCCTTTATGATTGCTTGAAAGATATATTTCGGGGATGTTTCTCTCTTTTGCAAGCCTTTCGATTTCGTGAAAAAGAAGTCCTGCGTATCTGTGACCTCTGTGCTCGGGGAAGGTGTATACAAACCCTGCCCACGGAGTAAGCTCCGTCGGCTGAATATCGTCGTATTCGGAAAAGGTACAGTGCGAAATAAGCTCGTCGCCCTCCGTTAAAAGCAAAACGCGCGAGCCTTCGCCGAGGGTTTTGAAAAATATATTTTCGCTTAACAGCTTATATAGAAAAGCGCTCGCCGACCAGTCGCTTCTCTTTATTTCATTAAGCCAGTGCTCCTGTCTTTCGCTGTCGTAAAAGCTGATTACTCTCATAATTATTAAACCACCGATTTATAGAATTTAATTTCAAACGAAGCGCCTTCGCCCTCCTCGCTCGTTACAGAAAGGGAGGCGTTTTCTTTATTCAGAATCGTTTTTGAAAGCGCAAGCCCTATGCCTACGCTCTCGTCCGACGAGTTTTTCCCGTGATAGAAGCGCTCAAAGACGTGCGGTAAATCCTCTTTTGAAATACCGCAGCCGTTATCCTTTATTATTATCCTCTTATATACCGTCGTTTCGTCCGTGATTAGCGTAAGACAGCCGCCGTCGGCAGTATGCTCAATACAGTTTTTAATAATATTCTGAAAAGCCTCAACGCTCCAGTTCCTGTCGCCCTTAAAGGTGAATTCGTTAACGCTCTTTTTTACGCTGATATTCTTTAAATCCATTGTGAGCATAAACGGCTCGAGCGCGCCGTCGATAATATCACCGACGGAAAGCTCGGCATTGTTAAGCTCAGCCGTTCCCGCGTCAAGCCTGGAAAGCTTTAAAAGCGTCTGAATAAGCCAGCTCATTCGCCCGCACTGCTTATTAATAAGCTCGCTCAGCTCCTTTCGCTTCGCCTCGTTTTCTTCCTTCTCAAGAAGCTCGGAAGCGACGAGCATAGAGGTAAGCGGAGTTTTAAGCTGATGTGAAATATCTGCGAGCGAGTCCGCAAGATAGAGCCTGTCCGCCTCGATAACCTCGTTCTGTGTATTAAGCTGAGAGATAACCTTAAGAAGATTATTCTGTAAAATTGAGAGCTCGCCTTCGGCGTTTTTCTCAGGCGCTAAATCGTAATTACCCGCGCATACGAGCGATAAGTAATCGTTAAGCCTGCTTATCGCGCGGTATCTTTTATCCGTGTAAACAATAAACAGCGCCATAAGAGCTCCGCTTATCAAAGCGCATATAAGAGCGCACTCCTTACTTATAAACAGCATCAGTATAACCGCCGCGATGCTTATTATTAAGCCTGCCGTCACGGGTATATAAAACTCTTTGTTTTTCATTGATAAAACCTGCTTCCGTTAAAGTGCTTTCTTCGGGCATTCCTTCGTACATTCAAAGCACAGTATACATTCCGTGCCGTTTTTGCGTTTTCTTGAATTATCCGTAACGTCTACGTCCATAGGACAGACCTTTTTGCATCTTCCGCAGTCAATACATTTATCCTTATCGCATTTTACTCTGAAAAGAGCGAAGTAGCTCATCGGCTTTAAGAACACCGTTATCGGACATATATATTTACAAAACGCGCGGTTATCCTTAAATGCAAACGCGAGAATAATTCCGACGGCGTAGTATATTACGTTTCCGATAATGAATGCCAGGAACATAATTCTTTCAATATTTCCGACTTGTGCAAGAAACAGCGCGGCTACGAATATAAACGACGCGGCAAAGGTCGCGTATCTCAGCCAGCCGAGCTTTTTTCTCGGCTGCTGAGGAGTCTTATACGGAAGAAAGTCAAGCACCATTGCAGTCCAGCAGGCGTAGCCGCACCATCCTCTGCCGAAAATCAGAGGTCCGAATACTTTAGCAACTGCGTAATGTATCGTAGCGGCTTCAAATACTCCGGTGAAAAGATAATACCAGAAGCCCTCTATCTGCATATTCTCTCTGCTTATTATTCCTAAATATACGAGCATATAAAGCCCGACTAAAAGCTGCGTAATTCTTCTTGCGTATTTGTATTTTTTTGTATATAAAAACACTCCGAAGGAAAGTGCAAGACCTATGTAGCTGAAATTGAAAAGATAAAAAATGTTTTTAGTCGTGAGCCAGAGCGTTACCGCAACCGCCTCAAATATAATAAAAAGCACAACAGGCATAACGTATTTTTTCTTTTTCATTGTATCCTCCGTATTCTCCCTTGAATTA